>DAOTWI010000913.1:0-10800 GCA_034436075.1 Roseiflexus sp. | reverse complement strand
CCCGTTGACCGCCTCGTGAGCGGCGTGGGCTGAGCCTGTCGCAGCCTGAGCCTGTCGCAGCCCGCGCCCGTTGACCGCCTCGTGAGCGGCGTGGGCTGAGCCTGTCGAAGCCTGAACCTGTCGCAGCCCGCGCCCGCCGCTCCACCGGTACAGGCGTGATTATTCAGGTTTTGGTTGATCGCTCTATGAGTGCCGAGAATCAGGGATGAGGAGTCAGGAAAGCCTTCCACCTTCCCACGTTCAACATTCAACCCTTCGCGGGCTCAGGGCATCACATTCAACGTGCAACGACCACCGGCAACCTTCAACCTTCAACCTTCGCACCTGCCACCTGCCACCTTCCCACGTTCAACGTTCAACATTCACCGTTCAACCCGCAACATCCGCACCGGCACACCTCCGACGAACGCTCCCGGCGGCACGTCGCGGTTGACCAGGCTCATCGCCGACACCGTCGCGCCATCGCCGATGACCACACCAGGCAGGATGGTCGTGTTGGCGCCAATCGTGACATCATGCCCGATCCAGACCGGTCCTCGCCGCCATTCACGGCGGGTGAACTCGTGACAGAGCAGCGTCGAATGGTAGCCGATAATGCAGTCGTCGCCAAGCGTTATGTCCTGGGGAAAGAAAATGTCGAACATGACCATCAACCCGACCGACGCATGCCTGCCGACTCGCACGCCGATCAGGCGGTACAGCGCATTCTTGAGCGCCAGCGACGGCGTGTAGCGGGCGAGTTGAATAACGACTGCATTGCGCGCTACCCGCAGATGTCCGCCAGTGACCTGCGGAAAATACCAGAGCGCATTGTGCGGACCTGGCGAGGGAACTATCTGCAACCGCGATTTCCGCGTAGCGGACGTTCCCAACCCATCAGGACCGGGGGCGGCGAGAGGCGGCGCGCCTGCCCCGGCGACCGGCGCCAGACGCTGCCCGTGTGACGCCGGCAGGTGCGCGGCGCTCCTGAGCGAGTCGTCCATGCGCTGTTACAGGACCTCGATCGTCACGCTCAGAATCTGGTCGCCCTGACGAATGGCGTTGACCACATCCATCCCGCTGACGACTTTGCCAAAGACGGTGTGCTTGCCGTTGAGGTGCGGCTGCGGCGAATGGGTAATGAAAAACTGGCTGCCATTCGTATTCGGTCCCGCATTCGCCATCGACAACACGCCAGTCTCGTGCTTGAGCGGGTTCTTCTTCGGGTCTACCTCGTCCTCGAACTTATAGCCGGGACCGCCGCGCCCGGTGCCGGTTGGGTCGCCGCCCTGAACGACGAAGTTGCTGATCACGCGATGAAAGACAACCCCGTTATAGAACCCCTCGTTTGCCAGGAAGACGAAGTTGTTGACCGTTTTCGGCGCATAGGCGGCGGCAAGGTCGATGACGATCTCGCCTTTGGATGTCATCATGCGAGCGCGGTACTGGCGCTGCGGATCGATCTGCATTGGCGGAGGGGAGGACCATTGTTTGGGTGGCATGACACATTCCCTGTTCAATCGAATGAGCGGCGCAATAACTGCCGCCCTGACATTCACAAACCCATGGCAACGAGAAAATTATAGCACAGCTGGTTGTGATGGCGCACAACCAGCGAGCGGCGCACCTGTTCACGGTTGAGGGAAACGATGCTGCCGGTCGCCCGCAACGGGGGTTCGGGGCAACCTTCAAAAAGAGTGGGCGGCGGCGGGAGTGTTCCGGCATTGCATCCGTTTGCGCCGGATTTCGGCTATAATGAAAAATGCACTCCGCACCCATCAGATGATGCGGCATCATAAGGACTGATCGCAATCAATGGACGAAACGCTTTCACACACGCTTCGCAACGGCATGCTGGCATTGGTGCGCGAGGCGCATAGCGCTCCCCTCGCCACAAGCTGGATCTGGTATCGCGTCGGCGCGCGCAATGAGTCGCCCGGCATCACCGGCGTGTCACACTGGGTGGAGCATATGCTCTTCAAGGGCACGCCACACATTCCGGGGCGCGACCTTGATCGCCTGATCGCGCGCAACGGCGGCACATTCAACGGCTTCACGGCGCACGATTTCACCGCCTACTTCGAGACGTTGCCCGCCGACCGGATTGACCTCGCCTTGCAGATCGAGTCTGACCGGATGATCAATGCGCTGTTTGAGGAAGATGAGGTCGAACACGAACGCACGGTGATTCTGGCGGAACGCGAGGGGCATGAAAATGACCCGGAGTGGTGGCTCAACGAGGCAGTGATGACCGCTGCCTTCCAGGTTCATCCGTACCGCAACGAGGTGATCGGTTCACGCGACGATCTGCTGGCGCTGACCCGCGACCGGCTCGTGGCGCATTACCAGACGTTCTATCGCCCGAATAATGCGGTGCTCGTGGTGGTGGGCGATGTTGATGCGTCCACATTGATGACTCGCATCGAACGCTCCTTTGGCGATCTGCCCGCCGGACCGCCGCTGCCGCCAGTCGCCTGGCGCGAACCAGAGCAGCAGGAGGAGCGGCGTGTAGTGGTGCGCCGCCCAGGACCGGCGCAGTATGTGCAGATTGCGTATCACGCGGTTGATTGCCGCAGCCCCGATTTTGCGCCGCTGCTTGTGCTCGATGCCGTGCTTTCCGGCGCCAGATCGCCAGCGTTCAGCGGCGGCGCGCAAACCAACCGGAGCGCCCGTCTGTACCGCGCGCTGGTCGAAACGCGCCTTGCCGCCTATGCCTCTAGCAGTTTCCGTCCCGCCCGTGATCCGCACCTGTTCGAGTTTCACGCCATGGTGCAGGAAGCGCATACCGCCGATGAGGTGGAGCGCGCGTTGCTGGCTGAGGTTGCCGCGCTCCAGGAGCACGGACCTCGACCCGATGAGATGACCAAAGTCATCAAGCAAATGCGCGCGCAAATCGCGTATGCGCGGGAGAGCGTCACGAACCAGGCGCTGATGCTCGGCATGTGGGAGGTGCTCGACCGCTACACCCGCGCTGATGCCTTGCTCGACGAGATTGCGGCGGTTCAGGCGGAAGATGTGCGGCGCGTCGCGCAGACGTACCTGACGGAACGCCGGAGAACCGTCGGGCATTTTATTCCGCTTTGAAGTCGTTACTCTATGCGCACACCAGGGCGCAGAGGCGCAAAGGTTCCGCATATGAAATCCGCCGATGTCGATCTTTCTAACAGGCCTCAGTAGTTTGAGTATGAATCACTTTCCTTCCAACCGCGCCAGCACGATTGCAACCGCACTTCGCCATACGCTGCCCAACGGCATGGTGGCGCTGGTGCAGCGCAACCCGACAGCGCCGACGGTGAGCGTCTATGGCGAGGTGCGCGTCGGCGCGGTTCATGAACCCGCCGAACAGAATGGCGTGGCTGTGTTCACCGGCGCCGCGTTGATCCGTGGCACGCGCCAGCGCAGTTTTCAGGAGATTGTCGCCGCCGCTGAGTCGGTTGGCGCGAGCGTCAACGCGGGCGGCGGACTGCATTCCACCGGCTTCGGCGGGCGGTCATTGAGCGAGGATATGGCGCTGATCCTCGATATTCTGGCGGATATGCTGCGCGCGCCCACCTTTCCTGCAGAAGAGATCGAGCGTCTACGCGGGCAATTCCTGATGATGCTGCGCGAGAATGAGCAGGATACGTCGGTGCGCGCCTCACGCGCGCTGCGGTCGCTCATGTTTCCGCCAGTGCATCCCTACAGCCGCCTCAGCAGCGGCACGATCGCCACGATCTCGGCGCTCACGCGCGATGACCTGGCAGCCTTCCACGCGCTCTACCACCCGGCAGCCACGACGATTGCCGTGGTCGGCGATGTTGAACCTGCCGAAGTGATTGACCTGATCGAGCGGTTCTTCGGCGACTGGCAGGCGCCGGGAACGCCGCCGCAGACGACGCTGCCTGACCCGCAGCCGCTGCCTGGACGCCCGCGCGTCCATGTTGCGCTCGAGGGGAAGAGCCAGACCGACATCATCTGGGCAGTGCACGGGCTTGATCGACGCTCGCCGGACTACTACGCCGCCAGTGTCGCAAATATGATCCTGGGTCGCATTGGCATCGGCGGGCGCCTCGGCGAACGGGTGCGCGAAGAGCAGGGGCTTGCTTATTCCTGCGGCAGCAGCCTCGACGCCGACCTCGGCGCCGGTCCGTGGGCGGCGATGGCGGGGGTGAACCCGGCGCATGTCGAGCGGGCAATTGACGCGATCATTGGCGAAATCAAACAGTTTGCCGCTGAAGGACCGACAGACCAGGAACTCGCCGATGCGCACGATTTTATGACCGGCAGCCTGGCGATCAGCCTCGAAACCAATGACAGCATTGCCGGAACGCTGCTGGGCATCGAACGGTATCACCTCGGACTCGATTATATCGAGCGTTACCCGTCGATCATCCGCAGCATCGACCGGGATCAGGTCGTTGACGTTGCTCGTCGCTACCTGGCAACCGACGATTACGCGGTGGTGACCGCCGGTCCGGCGGCGGGGGAGAGTGAAAAGGAGGCGTACAATGAGCATAACGACAGATGAGTTGCTGGTAGAAGCATTGCTTACAATTGAAGAAGCCAACAAACCGCTGACGCTTACCGAGATCGCCAAAAGCATCAGCAGGCGGCGTGGCGACGTTCAACTGACAAGTGATGAGATAGGGGATTTGAAAGAATGTCTCTACCAGAGCGGGAACACGTTTGTTCGCTTATCTGACAAAGACCAGACCTGGAACGTTACACCTGAAGGGCGCGCTTATGCACGCCAACTCAGTATTGAGCCTGAAGAGCTTGTCGGCGCTCCAGAAACCGATGAGGCGCCAGAGCCTAAAGGCGCACCTTTCAATCCGGCGCTGATCAAGGTCGATGTTGATCAGATGCATATTTATCATGCGCTCAAACTCATTCGTGAACAAAGGCTTGTTCTTCAGCCAGAGTTTCAGCGCAATTTCATTTGGGACGAAGTTCGCCAGAGCCGTCTTATTGAGTCCATCCTTCTTCGTATTGCATTGCCAGCATTTTATCTTGACGCTCCGAAGGAAGACGCCTACGTCGTTATTGATGGTCTCCAGCGTCTAATGACTCTCCATCGCTTTTGCAATGAAAAATCGCTCAAACTCACTGGTTTGGAATACCTGCGCGAGTTCGAGAATTGCAAGTTTGACGAACTTCCTTCTCATATGCGATCTCGCCTTGAAGAAACCCGCCTTACAATGCACGTCATCCGACCAGAGACGCCATTACAGGTGAAGTTCATCATCTTTCGGCGCATCAATACTGGTGGTCTAGTCCTGACGAATCAGGAGATCAGACACGCCCTCTATCAGGGACACGATGGACGCGCTCCTCGCTTGCTCAAGAACCTTGCTGAAAGCTCAGAGTTTCTCAATGCGACCGATCATTCCATCAGTCCGCGACGGATGGACGATCGCGAGTGTGTTCTGCGCTTTCTTGCATTCGTGCGGTATCCATACGAGCAGTTCGGTCGAAATTTGAGCATGGGCGAACCGCCAAATCTCGATGGACTGCTCAATCGCACGATGGAGGATCTGAACAAACTGCCTCCTGAGGAGCACGAGAGACTCACGGAGATGTTCCTCGATAGCATGCGTAAAGCGCGTCTCGTATTCGGTCGTTACGCTTTTCGCAAATTGTATGGGCGCAACCAGAAACGCCAACCAATCAGCAAACCGCTTTTCGAGGTCTGGAGCACGCTGCTCTGCAAATGGTCAACAGAAACACTTGAACAGCGCCGTGACCAGATAATTGACGGTTTTATTGATATCATGAACCACGATTTCGACTTTATCAAGTCCATCTCATACGGTACAGGAAGCGTCAGGGCAGTTAAGTATCGCTTTGACCGAATCAATAGATTACTCCAAGAGATTCTAAAATGATCGAGACAATTCATCTCCATAACTTCAAATGCTTTGGAGATCAGAGTATTCGTTACGCCCCTCTGACTGTGCTTACAGGGGCTAATGCCACTGGAAAGTCGAGTGTGATTCAGGCGCTTCTTGTGTTGCGCCAATCGCACCAACGAGGGACACTGTATAATGGCGTCCTCCTCCTGAATGGATCGCTCGCCAATTTAGGGACAGTAACCGATATTTTCTATCAAAACGCCTAGGATGATGTTCTCTCGATCGCAATTGAAACAGTTGAAGACATCCGACTCGATTTTGTTTTTAAGCGCGGCGAGCCGACACAGCGCGTACTCAACGGCAAAACTCCGCAGAACTATGAGGCTATCAATCTGTTCCATTCGCGGTTCAACTATCTCAGCGCCGAGCGTCTCAGTCCTCGAACCATCTTTCAGATGCCAGAAGACGAGCCTGAGTCGTACAATGTCGGTATTCACGGCGAGTATGCCGCATTTGTCGCTGGCCGCAATCAGCAGGAGTTGATCGCTAACGAAAACCTGGCATATACGAACGAAGAGACTGGTGAAACACGTCGTGAGCTTTACCAGCAAGTACGATACTGGATGCGGCAAATCTTTCCAGGCTTCGAATATGCTATCACGGTGTTAACGGATACGGATCTGGTGCAAACCATGTTCGGCAACCTGCCAGGTCAGAGACTAGTGCGTCCCACAAACATTGGGTTTGGTTTGATCTATACACTGCCGGTTGTTGTCGCCGCTCTTGTGGCGCCCGAGCGCTCGCTCCTGATCATTGAAAATCCAGAAGCGCATCTCCATCCATTCAGTCAGTCGATGCTCGGTCGCTTCCTGGCGTGCGTTGCATCGACTCGCGTTCAGGTCATCATTGAGACACATAGTGATCATATCTTGAATGGAATCAGGGTTGCTGTTCGCAAAGGCGCATGGGGGCGTCGGGTTGAAGCAGAACACATATCAATACAATTTTTCATTCCCGGCGATGAAACCCAACCGCATCGCGTTGAGACACCGACCATTTATCCAAGCGGTGGTATTGCACCGTGGCCTATCGGTTTCTTTGATCAGTTCGACGCCGACCTCACTGAACTGCTATGATTCGTGTTTTCTTCAATAGTCAGTCCTGTGACTCTCAGGCTTCAAGCCGATATGCTGCCGGAGAATTGCTCTACCGGATGATGGAAACTGTAGAACATCTGGATGCAATAGAGCGATCACTCGAGGCGCCTATTTTTACCAGGCGCGACTATCAATTACGTGATAACCTCCACGTCTACTGTCGAGACGAACCTTTTGAAAGCAGGAAACGAACACATAAAGACACCTTTCAGGATATTGTCAAATACTGGCTCAATCATTTGCGAGAGTCCCCTGACTCTAGACGAGATCGCTTTCGTAAATTCGTGCGGAACCTGACAAGTTCCCCACTGGCGTCAGAAGTTTTTCCTAACGCCGATACACAGTGGCAGCGTATTGACAATAATAAAGACGTATCCTGGACGGCTTTGGGCTATGCGGCTCATTTTACGTCGCTCATATGCGAGGCGACTGGCGGTGGCGCTGCGGTCGCTAGCGTTGGCGGAATTGATGAGTACGATACGATGGCAATAAAAGTGTAGCATGTTCTTTTTCAGGAACAACGCCTGGTTTGGAACGTATCGCACCCTGATCACATTATTGCGCAGCGACGCTGGTATGAAGCGAACCCGAAGCACCTACCTGAGCCGACAATGCAAGGGTATGTTTCAGCAATGGATCTGAAACCCGATGAAGCCCAGCAAGTGCTTGATCGGGCCGTCGAGATTCCGGGAGAGAGCCGCCTTTTCGCACGATACAAGGGATTTATTTATGCTTTTCACTTTCACGAGCAACGAGGCAACAGGCGAATATATCATGGTTACCGCGTTGACAATCCGAGTCAACTACGCACACGAATGGCATATATTTGTGATCTCCTTTACAAAGAGTTGAGATGGGAAGAGTTGGCGCCATAAGACAATATCGATGTACCACAGATACACAAACCAACTTGCCCTCTGGTTTGCAGATTTAGCATACTCATCCATATTCTGTCACGCTGCGTACAATGTTCGTAACATCGCCCATCCACCCCCACGCCGCGCCCTGTGTGCGCAAGGAGCCGTCGTTTGTCTGGCAAAGAGTTTACCGTCACCGGCGCCTACACGTATGATCACCGCTCGCCGGTGCGCTGGGTCTGGTCGCACGTGATGCGCTACCCGTGGTTGCCGGTCGCCTTCATCATCACGGTGATCGGCATGGCGACGCTGCAAAGCTGGAGCGCCGTGCTGGTCGGCAACGCCTTCGATGCCGTTGTCGGCGGCATCACGCTGGAGCAGTTGACGCGGCTGGCGCTGATTATTCTGGGGGTGCGCGTCGCCTTCGGGGTGATCGATCTCGCCAACAGTTTTGTGGTGCAACTGCTGGCGCAACTGACTGAGCGCAATACGCGCGAGGAACTGTACGTCAGCCTGCTCGGCAAAAGCCTGACGTTCCATAATCGTCAGCGCACCGGCGACATTATGGCGCGGGCGACGAATGATGTGCAGCAGATCAATTCGATGATCAATCCGGGGATCAGTCTGATCCTTGAGTCGTTGGTGAGCCTGACGGTTCCGCTCATCGCCATCACCACTATTCACCCACAGTTGCTGTTGATGCCGCTGCTGTTTCTCGTCAGTTTCGCCTGGGCGCTGCGGCGCTACAACAATCAATTGAAGCCGGTCGCCGGGGCGCTGCGCCAGCAGTTCGGCGTGCTGAACGCCGGACTGGCTGAGACGGTCAGCGGCATCGAGGTGGTAAAAGGGTATGCCCAGGAACCGGCGGAGGAGCGCAAGTTCTCCGCCAACGCGCGCCGCTACCGCGACCTGTTCGTGCGCGAAGGGGGCGTTCAGGCGCGCTATCTGCCGCTGCTGCTCTATGGCGTGATGCTCGGTTGTGCATTTGGTCACGCACTGCTGCTCTGGCGCGCCGGTGAGATTTCCGTCGGTCAGATCATCGGCTATATGGGGCTGCTGGAAGTGTTGCGCTTCCCGACGTTCATTTCGCTCTTTACCTTCTCGCTGGTGCAACTCGGCATTGCAGGCGCCGAACGAATGCTCACGACCATTACGGCGAAGACCGAACTTGATGAGAATGTCGGCGGGTACAGCGCGCCAATCCAGGGCGAGATCCGCTTCGAGAACGTCAGTTTCGGCTACGACACGGCTGCGCGCCGCACCCCCGGCAGCGCCCAACTGTCGGCGCCGGTGCTGCGCAACATCACCTTTACGGCGCGCCCTGGCGAAACGATTGCGATTGTGGGGCAGACCGGCGCGGGCAAAACGACTCTGACGCGGCTGGTCAACCGCATTTATGACGCAACCGAGGGGCGCGTGCTGATCGATGGAGTGGACGTTCGCAACTGGAATCTCGATGCGCTGCGCTCACAGATTTCGACTATCGAGCAGGATATTTTCCTCTTCTCACGAACGATTGCCGAAAATATCGCATTTGGCGCAGCAGGCAACGCCACTCGCGAGGAAATCGAGTGGGCGGCGCGGCAGGCGCAGGCGCACGATTTCATTCTGTCGTTCCCGGACGGGTACGACACCATCATCGGCGAGCGCGGCATGACCCTCTCTGGCGGGCAGCGCCAGCGCATTGCCATTGCCCGCGCGTTTCTGACCAACCCGCGCATCCTGATCCTCGACGATTCGACTAGTGCGATCGACAGCGCGACGGAGGACCAGATTCAGCGCGCAATGCGCCGTATTCTGACGGGACGCACGACGCTGCTGATCACGCATCGCATTTCGCAGATCCGGTGGGCGGATCGGATTCTGGTGCTCAAGAACGGCGAACTGGTCGCTCAAGGCACGCACGATGAGTTGATCGAAACAAGCGACGCCTACCGTCGTATTTTTCTGCGCTACGACGCAGGCGATACCGCCGCCGTCCCGGTTCGCGACAGGCGGCAGGAGGGCGTATGACCCTGGAACAACGCCATATCCGGCTCGAAGGCGCGTACAATGTGCGTGATGTCGGCGGCTACTCGACTCTGGACGGGCGAGTGACGCAGTGGCGCCGCTTGCTGCGCGCCGACAGTCTGCACCGTCTGACTGCCGAAGATCAGCAGCGGCTGCGCGACTATGGCGTGCGCACGATCATCGATCTGCGGCTGCCATTCGAGGTGAAGCACAATCCGAATGTGTTCGCCAGGGCGGACGATGTGCGCTATGTCAACTTGCCGCTGATCACCGAGCGCAGTGAGACGAGCATCGAATCGCGGGCGGGTTCAGTTGGCGAACTGTACCGGTTGATGCTGGACGAATGCCAGGAACCGATCCGCCAAACGCTGGCGACGATGGCGGAGACGGATGCGCCGGTGCTGGTTCACTGCTTCGTTGGGAAAGATCGAACCGGATTGATCGCGGCGCTGGCATTGGGTGCAGCTGGCGTGCCGGTCGAGACGATTGCCGACGATTACGCGCTGAGCGCGCCGCTCACGGTGTCGCTGATCGCCGAGATTCGCGCGACGCTGATTCGGCTGGGGTACGGTATTGCACGGTTCGACCGTCTTTCGCCAGCGCCGCGCGAAGCGATGATCTCGACAATGGCGCACCTGAACGAGCGGTACGGCGGCGTCGAGGCGTACCTCGCCGCCATCGGGCTGACCGCTGCGCAGCGCGACGGTCTGCGGCGACTGTTGCTGGAATGATCCGGTGGCAGGTGGGAAGGTTGAACGTTGCACGTTGAATGTTGAATGTTGCACGTGGGACGGTTCCCCGTAGGGACGCGCCGCTGGCGCACCCACGCCCGTGAGCAGGCAGCATGGCAGGGAGGCGCGCCCGCGCCCGTGAGCAGGCAGCATGGCAGGGAGGCGCGCCCAGGTGAGAGGCAAGGGGCGAGAGGATCGCAGGTGGGAAGGTGAAAGGTCGAAGGTTGGATTGCCC
>DAOTWI010000912.1:0-3064 GCA_034436075.1 Roseiflexus sp. | reverse complement strand
GCCTGCTCGATGACCAGATTGTCCATCGGCGCGCCGCAGTCGATGCAGTAGTGCGCATCAGCCGGAACGCTGGCGTTGCAGCGTGGGCAGACGACAGTTGTGTCGGTCATGGGTGTATCCCTTCCAGACGCGCGACGCGCGAACGTGTGCCGGGTCTTGTCTCTTGCTATAATACGCACCCAGACTGGGTAAAGTTGCAAGAGTTCTCGTTTGCGGGTTTGTGATGACTATCTCGAACAAACGCTTTCGCCAGCAGATTATTGAGGCAGCGCGGGCGGGCGAACCAGTTGCGGTGCGCTGTTCACACGCGCCGCCATCGGGTCAGTGCGGCGGGTGCACATTTCAGGATCGCGACTACCTGGCTCAGACGGCGGCGAAACGTGCGGCGCTCCGCAGCCTGTGGCGCGATGATCTGCCCGTCGATCTGATCGACGCTCTTGATGTCGTTGCTTCGCCAGAGCCGTTCACCTACCGCACGCGCATGGATTTTGTGGCGAGCAAGGAACGGTTTGGTCTGCGACGCAGCGGCAGGTTCAACTACATCATCGACTTGCAGGAGTGCCATCTCATTCCGGCGCATGCCTTCACCGCCGCGCGCGCTGTCTACGAGCACGCTATGGCGTTGGGATTGCCCGACTACAATCTGCGGACCCACGCCGGTTTTCTGCGGTACGTGGTCGTGCGGCGCAGCCCTGACGATGAACTGCTGCTGGCGTTGGTCACCGCTGTTCCTGAAGAGGACTACGCTGAAAAGGTGGAGCGCGTGGCGCTGGCGGCGCTCGAACATCCGGGTGTGCTCGGCGTTCACTGGCTGATCAACGCCACCCGCACCGACGTATCGTTTGGCGAGCCGGTGCGCCACTGGGGACGCGCGACGTTGCCAATGCGCGTTGGCGCACACACGCTTGACATCGGTCCCAACACCTTCTTCCAGAACAATGTCTGGTTGCTGCTGCCACTGCTTGATGCAGTGCGCGGCGCGGTCGCCGCAGGCGGGCGCACAGGCGCGATTGCCGATCTGTACGCCGGGGTCGGCGCCATCGCGCTCCACATTGCTGATCTGGCAGAGCGGATCGTCTGCATCGAGTCGGTGGCGGAAAGTGTGCGGTTGGCGCGTGAAAACAGCGTGCGCGCCGGGTGCGATCATATTGTCGTGGTCGAAGCGGATGTCGCTGATGCACTTCGTACCCAAACGACTGGCGCCTTCGATGTGGTCGTCGCCGATCCGCCGCGCACCGGTTTGGGTCCCGATGTTTGCCGCGAACTGCTGCGATTGCGCCCCCGGCGGATTGTGTATGTCTCGTGCAATCCGCTGACGCAGCGTGACGACATCCTCGCGCTGCAATCAGGGTATCGTCTGGCGTCGCTCCAGGGGTACGACATGTTTCCGCAGACGCCGCACCTGGAAGCGCTGGCGGTGCTCGATGTCACGGGTTAGGGAGGTTACAAGAACCGAGAACCGAGAACTGAGCGCCAGGAGTTAGGAGTTAGAAGTTAGCGCCGCCTTCCAACTTCCCACCTGCAATCCTCTTGCCTCTCGCCTCTCGCCTGGATGCTCACCGTTCAGCAACCGGGTGCGCCGCTGGCGTGCTTCCACCTGCATCTTTCCACCTTCTCACCTTCCACCTTCAATCGTTGCGCCTTCGTGCCTTTGTGTGATCAACATATGCAATACGGGACGGGCGCATGGGTCGCGCGCGGGGGCGCGCCAGCGGCGCGCCTTTCACTACACGCATCTATTCCTGTATTCTCATCAAGCATGGGTCGCGCGCGGGGGCGCGCCAGCGGCGCGCCCCTACGGGGAACCGTCCCACGCACAACGTTCAACGTTCAATGCCCACCTGTAACCTTCCCACGTTCAACATGCAACGTGCAACGTGTAAACCTCGCACCTCGCGCCTCGTCCCCCGCGCACCTCTCGCCTCTCGCCTCGCACCTCGCGCCTCGTCCCCGCGCACCTCTCGCCTCTCGCCTCTCGCCTCGCACCTCTCACCTCGCACCTCGCGCCTCGTCTCCTCGCGCCTCAGCCGCAACTCTGAGGCTTCCCGGCGCGTACTACCTGGTAGGAACATCAGTTGCCGTTTCCGCGCAGGTGTGCTACCCTACCAGAGAGGCGCTCGTGATGCCTGGCGTGCGTGTCGCAGGTCCGCATATGACCGACATACAGCAGATTCTCTGCCCCAAATGCCACAAGCCGAATCTCCGGCGCGCCCGGTTCTGCCAGCACTGCGGGCACGACGTTATTCTAAACAACGCTGGTCCGCGCTACTACATCACGCGCGTGATCAAAGAAGGCGGGCAGGGGGCGGTCTTTGAGGCGATTGGCGATGATGGCCACGTCTATGCGGTCAAGCAAATGCTGGATCGGTTTACCGATCCGCGTGAACGCGATGAGGCCATCGCGCGCTTCGAGGCGGAGGCGAAAATCCTGGAGCGCCTGCGGCATCCGCGCATTCCCCGCGTTTATGCCGACTTCAAAGATGAAGGGTATCATTATCTGGCGATGGACTTTGTGCGCGGGTCCGACCTGGAAGACATCATCCGGCGCGAACGGTTCATCCCCGAGGAGCGCGCGCTGCGGTGGGCGGATCAGATCTGTGACGTGCTGGAGTATCTCCATCAGCAGAAGCCGCCGATTATCTTCCGCGACATCAAGCCGTCGAATATCATGATCGAGCCGGACGGCAATGTCAAACTGATCGATTTCGGCATTGCGAAAGTATTCCAACCATCGCAGCGCGGCACGCAGATCGGCACTCCCGGCTATGCGCCGCCGGAGCAGTATCAGGGCATCGCCACGCCTGAGTCCGATATCTTTTCGCTTGGCGCCACCCTGCATCACATGCTCACCGGGCGCGACCCGCGCGATGAACCGCCCTTTTCGTTTCCGCCGGTCTACGCATTGCGCCCGAATGTCTCCAAGCGCACGTCAGACGCCATTATGAAGGCGTTGAAGATGAAACCGGAGGAGCGTTACCGGAGCGTGGCAGAGTTCCGCCAGGCGCTGCTGCCGGAGCGGGCGCCCGCGCAGGTGCGCGTCGTTCCGGCGACCCAGGCGCTGCCG
>DAOTWI010000911.1:0-12249 GCA_034436075.1 Roseiflexus sp. | reverse complement strand
GGAGCGCGCGAAATTGCGGCGCGGGCGCGCGGCACGCCGCGCATCGTTAACCGTCTGCTGCGCCGCGTGCGCGACTATGCGCAGGTCATCGGCGACGGGGTCATCACGCTCGATGTGGCGCGCGATGCGCTGGCGAAACTGGAAGTCGATCACCTGGGGCTCGACGAGAACGACCGGCGATTGTTGCGCGCCATTATCGAATTGTTCGGCGGAGGACCGGTCGGGCTTTCGACGCTGGCTGCGTCGCTTGCGGAAGAAGTCGATGCCATCGAGGACGTGTACGAGCCGTTCCTGCTGCAACTCGGGTTCTTGCAGCGCACGCCGCGCGGCCGGATCGCTACGCGGCGCGCTTACGAACATCTTGGCATTCCCTACGCCGAGCGCACCGTCGATAACGGCGCCGAGCAGGGACGCCTGTGGACGTGACTACCTGCTGTTCTTGTTGATGATCCTCTCGAAGAGCGGCAGATACTCGCCATATCCTTCTTCTTCCAGTTTTTCGACCGGAATAAACCGCAGCGCGGCTGAGTTCATGCAGTAGCGCAGACCGGTGGGCGCGGGACCGTCGTCGAACACATGCCCAAGGTGCGAGTTGCCATGCTTCGAGCGCACCTCGGTGCGCACCATCCAGAGTTTCCGGTCTTCGCGAGTGACGACATTGCCCGGCTCGAGCGGCTTCGTAAAACTGGGCCAGCCGGTGCCCGAGTCATACTTGTCGAGCGAGCTGAACAACGGCTCGCCCGAAACGACATCCACATAAATGCCATGCGCCTTGTTATTCCAGTAGGCATTCTGGAACGGCGGCTCGGTGCCCTCGTGTTGGGTAACTTCATACTGCTCAGGCGTCAATCGTCGCCGCAGTTCATCATCCGATGGTTTTGTGTATTGCTTCACAGACGCCTCCCATGTGCGATAGCAGATGTTTCCTTTTCAGTGTACCATGAAGATGGCGTCTGTCGCCGGGATGTTGACGGATGAGATGGTCTTGTTCTATGCTTTCCTCGTTGTTCCGTATTGATTGACCTGCTTGCGCACCTGCACCTCTTCTGGTAAACTACTTCGACGTTGCTCGGCAGGCGAGCGAGAGGTATGGAGCGCACAGAATACGAGGTGATGGCGGCGGTCGAGAGCCGCCACTGGTGGTACGGCGGCATGCGCGCAATTGCGGCGGCGCTGCTCGATGAGGTGTATGCCGGGCGACACGACCTGCGCGTGCTCGACGCCGGGTGCGGCACCGGCGGGAATGTGGTCTTCTTGCGGAGGTACGGTTCAGTCGCCGCTGTCGATCTGGCGCCGGAGGCGGCGCTCTTCGGCGCTGAACGCCTGCGCAACGCTTTTGCGCGGGCAAGTGTGCTGGCGCTGCCATTTGTTGATGAATGCTTCGATCTGGTGACATCGTTCGAGGTGCTGTACCACCGTGGCGTTCCCGACGAAGCGCCTGCGCTGCGCGAGACGTGGCGCGTCCTTCGCCCCGGCGGCCGGTTGCTGCTGCGGCTCCCCGCCTTCGAGTGGTTGCGTGGCAGGCACGATTGCGCCGTCCACGGACGGCGGCGCTACACAGCAGACGAGGGGCGCGAGTTGCTTCAGCGGCAGGAGTTTGAGGTTGAGCGTGTATCGTATGTCAACACCCTGTTGCTGCCGCTTCCTCTCACCCAGCGGTTCATCGAGCGCGTGCTGCCCGCCATTGATCGCAACGGCTCGGATTTGCAGTTGCCGCCAGCGATGGTGAACGAAACGCTGCGCTGGCCCCTCGCCGCCGAAGCCGCCTGGATCGCGCGCGGCGGTTCGTTTCCGGTGGGGCTGTCGGTGATCTGTCGGGCGCGGAAGGGGTGAGACCGGAGAACCGAGAACCGAGAACCGAGAACCGGAAACGAGCGCATCGCCTATTGTCTGATCCCTATTGCCTATTGCCTGATCCCTATTCCCCCCGTCTGCTATGCTTCAAACATTGCTCAACAAAATCTCCGCCCACCCGGGACTCTGGGGTTTCCTGCGTCGTGTGGTTGAGGACGGGTTCGACGCCGAAAAAGACGTCATCGCCCGCGAACTCCAGCCCTGGCGCGACGCGGGGCAGCGCCGCTTCCTCGATTTTGGCTGCGGCACCGGCGAATTTTCGATCTGTTTTCCGCCAGAGTCGTACATTGGCGTCGATATTGCCCGGCATTACATCCAGTACGCCGGTCGTCGCCGTCCGGGTCGCTATGCTATGATGAGCGCCGCGGGGCTTGGCTTTGCGACCGGCAGTTTTGATGGCGGGTTGGTCCTCGGTGTATTCCACCACCTCCCTGATGAGTTGGTGTGCACCGCCATCGCCGATCTGCACCGTGTGCTTCGCCCCGGTGCGATGCTGCTTGTGATGGAAGACATCCCTTCCCCGCGCCCGTGGAATGTGTTGGGGCGCCTGATGCACTGGCTGGATCGCGGCGATCATATCCGCAAGGACGAAGCCTACCGTGCGTTGATGCAGCCATACTTCTCGCTGCGCCGTCACTATCATATCAAGAGCGGCATCTGCGATCTGGCGGTCTATGTGCTGGATCGCGCCGATGATCCAGGTATGCTGAAAGCGGCAGACGTCGCTGCGCGTCACCTCGATGCCGGAGCATAGCGTGGAGCGTTTTCCAACCCGGTTTCAACCATTCCTGAGTCTGCGCCGCCTGGTCATCGGCGTGGCGCTCATCCTCGTCGCTGGCGCAGCATTCTGGCTCTTCCGCACCTCCGGGACGTTGCTCAATCCTGTGTTCATCCGTGATACGGCGCTTTCTCTCGGTCTCTTCGGTCCGCTGGCATTGATTGGCGCGCTGGCGCTCCTGCTGGTCGCGCCTGTTGCGCCAGCCGCTGTGTTGCAGATCGGCGCCGGGTTGGCGTTCGGCCCGATTGCGGGGTTCTGCTACACACTGATTGCAGATTTGATCGGCGCCAGCGCCGGTTTCTGGCTCGCCCGGCGATGGGGGCGAGCCGTGATCGAGCCGCGGCTGTCGCCAGCGATGCGTGAGCAGGTCGAACGCCTGGCGCAGCGGGTGACATGGCGCAGTGTCATGCTGTTGCGCCTGCTGCCAGGACCCGCCTATCCGCTGGTGTCGTTTGCGGCGGGCTACTCACGCCTGCACTTCGGCGCCTATACGCTGGCATCCCTCGCCGGAGCGGCGCCGGCGCTGGCGTTGCTCGCATTTGCTGGCGATCTGGTGACGCACTCACCGCTGCTGGCGTTTGGGTTGGTTGCGCTCCTCGTCGGCGCCGTGGCGGTCGCTGGACGCTGGTTGAGCCGTCGCATACCTTCCGCGTAACCAGGATCATTGTCGCACGGGTTGTAAAACTGGTATCATAATGACAGGCGGTATTCGTTCGAGAAAGAAGTCTGATGAATCCTCTTGTCGAAACGCACGATCTGACGCGCCGGTATGGGTCGAACCTTGCGCTTGATCATCTGAACCTCACCATCCCCGAAGGCGCCATCTTCGGCTTTATCGGACCGAATGGCGCTGGCAAGACGACGACGATGCGCATTCTGACCACGCTGCTCTCGCCGACGTCGGGTGAAGCGCGCGTCGCTGGCGTGTCGGTCACCCGCGAACCGCGCGCCGTGCGGCGGCTCGTCGGCTTCATGCCCGACTTCTTTGGCGTCTACGACAATATGAAGTCGTGGGAATACCTCGACTTTTTCGGACGTGCTTACAGCATACCGGCGCAACGGCGTCAGCAGTTGATCGGTGAACTGCTGGAACTGGTTGATCTGGGGCATAAGCGCGATGAACCGGTGATGTCGCTGTCACGCGGCATGAAACAGCGGTTGAGCCTGGCGCGTTCCATGATGCACGACCCGCGCCTGCTTATCCTGGATGAACCGGCGAGCGGTCTCGATCCGCGGGCGCGCATCGAATTGCGCGAACTGCTCAAGGAACTGCGGGCGATGGGAAAGACGATCATGATCAGCTCGCACATTCTGAGCGAACTGGCAGAAATGTGCACCCACATCGGCATCATCGAGCGAGGAAGGTTACTCGCGGCAGGCGAGGTGCAGGAGATTCTGCGCACCATGCGCCCGCACCGCATCGTCGAAATCCGGGTTGTTGCAGGAGCGGCGCGCGCTGAAGAAATGCTGCGCATGCACTCCGATGTGCTGGAGGTGCGTCGCGAAGGCGCGCGCGCAGACTCCGAAGATGATGCAGCGCCGCTCGACGACGCGACAGGACCGCATACGCTCCTGGCTGATTTTGCTGGCGATGAGCACGCTCTTGGCGACCTGCTGGCGATGCTCATTGCAGAGGGGGTGCGCATCTCGCATTTTGCCGAACAGTCTGGCGACCTCGAGGATATTTTTCTGCACGTCACCAAAGGCATTGTCTGAAAAGGAATGCGCATGCTGGAACTCAACCCGATCCTGGTCAAAGATCTGCGCAGCCGTATGCGCGGCGCGCGGGCATACATCCTGCTCACCATCTATCTGCTGGTCCTGGCAGGTGTGACACTCCTGCTGTATGTGGCAGTCGGGGGAAGCACTGGCAGCGACCTCAACGCGGGACGGCGGATCGGTCAGGCGTTGTTTTTCACGATCGCAACGGTTGCCTTGATCGAAGTCTGCCTGATCACGCCGGTGCTGACGTCAGGGAGCATCGCTGGCGAGAAGGAGCGTCAGACCTATGATCTGCTGGTGGCGTCGCTGCTCACACCGTGGCAGATTGTGTGGGGCAAACTGGTGTCGGCGCTGGCATTCGCGCTGATCCTGATCGTCGCCATTGTGCCGGTGATGAGCCTGGCATTTCTGTTTGGCGGCGTGGGGCTGACCGAAGTGCTCATTGCGATTGCCGGGTTGGTCGTAACGGCGGTCCTCTACGCAACCATCGGCTTGTTCTGGTCTGCCATGCTGCAAAGTTCCCTGGGCGCGACCAGTTTCGCTATCGGCACGGTTATTACTTTGCTGCTGGGCATTCCGTTTCTGATCGTCATTGCCTCGCTGATTCTGGGTTCCAGCGCGCCATCGGATCTGCTGGACTCGATCTGGTTCATCTATCTCAGCCGGTTTATTACTGCGCTGCACCCGTTCATTGCCCTCGGAACCACCGCATCGCAACTTTCGAGCGGCAACGATGCATTCTTCGAGGTTGTACGAACCAGCACAACGAACGTGATTGTGCCAAGCCCGTGGTTGCTCTACACCCTGGTGTCGCTGATCGCCGTCGCGTTGTTGCTGGCGGCGAGCGTGCGGCTCGTGCAGCCGGTGCAACCTGGCGCTGAGAGCAAGAAAGGGGCTGTGAAGGAGCGTTGAAGGCTCACGATGTGCTGGAAGACCGGGTCAGCAGGCGATAGCAGAGCATGCCGACGGGGAGCATCATCCAGAAGCTGATCAGGCGAAACAGAATCGCAGCGCCCAACGAAGTTTCGAGCGGCACGCCCTGAGCGTGCAGGGCGACAGTCAGCGCGGCTTCGACCGTCCCGCCGCCGCCGGGGAGCAGGGTGAAGACGCTGACGATCAGCGCCAGGCCATATGCGGCGAACATCGCCGCAACTGGCGGATCGGCGCCCAGGCTGTGGAGAATTGCCAGCAGCGCCAGGCTATGGCAGCAAAAGATTAACAACTGCAACCCAACCAGCACCACAATCCGGCGCGGTTGTTCGAGGATCAGGCGTCGACTGGCAATAATTTCATCGACCGCCTGCGTGACCTGCGCCGCCGTCAATACCGGTCCAAACAGGCGGTTCACCAGGCGCTTCAGGCGTAGCGCCCACTCCTGAAGCGTGGCATCCGGGCGCGATGCGACATAGATCGCGCCGCTCATCACCCCGAGCGCAACCGCCAGCGCCCCATAACTGACCGACGCGCCGCTCAAACCGGTCGTGACCAGCAGATACATCAAGCCGTAGCTGAACGCCACCAGCACCGCGCCATTCCAGCTCAACAGTTCCATCCCTGCGACCATGGCCACGCTGCCGACGGGAAAACCGCGCCGCCGCAGGCTGGCGACCAGAAACGCATAGGCGCCAACGCTTCCGGCAGGAATCGCCTGGTTGATCAGGATCGTCACCATTGCCGCAGCGGTCAACCACCAGAACTGCGCGCGATGCCCCAGGATCGCCAGCACCCGGCCATAAATCTGCCCGGCGCACACAAACCCCATCACCACGGCGCCAAACGCCAGCAGCAGATATTCCGGGCGAACATTGCGCAGCAGATCAAAGGCTTTGATCACCTCTTCGCGGTTGAGATAGGCAACCGCAATAATGGCTGCCAGCAGGAGCAACCCGATAATGGCGCCCCAGGGAGTGCGTCGAAGCTGCGCTGTCTTGGTACTGATATGCCACCTCCAGATGCGAAATGGTCAATAACGCGCCAGGTCGCGCATGGCTGCCGCAATTTTGTGCGGATTGAGCATGAAATGCTCTTCGAGCGGATCGGCGAACGGCGTGGCGAACAGATCGGGCGATGCGAGGCGGCGCACCGGCGCGTCCAGGTATTCAAAGGCATGTTCAGCGATCAGCGCCGCGATTTCCCCGCCAATCCCGCCGGTCAACACATCCTCATGGACAATCAGCGCGCGGCCGGTCTTTTTGACCGACGACAGGATCGCATCACGGTCGAGCGGCGCGAGCGTGCGCAGGTCGATGACTTCGGCATCGATCCCCTCGGCTGCCAGTTGTTCCGCCGCCGTCAGCGAATGGTGAACCATCAACCCGTAACTGAACACGCTCATGTCGTTTCCGCTGCGCCGCACTGCTGCTCTGCCAATCGGTTCGCGGTAGATTCCTTCGGGCGCATCGCCGCGCACCGAGCGGTAGAGTTGCTTGTGCTCAAAGAAGATCACCGGGTCCGGATCGTGAATCGCGGCGATCAGCAACCCCTTGGCATCGAACGGCGTTGACGGCACGACCACCTTAATGCCTGGCGTGCTGGTAAACAGGCGCTCGACGCTCTGTGAATGGTAGAGCGCACCATGGATGCCGGCGCCGCATGGCGCACGCACCACAATCGGGCAGCCCCAGTCGCCATTCGAGCGGTAGCGAAAACGCGCCGCTTCGTTGAGAATCTGATCGATCGCCGGGTAGATGTAGTCAGCGAACTGAATCTCGGCAACCGGCAGAAGACCGTGCAGCGATGCGCCAATGGCAGCGCCGACAATACCGCACTCGGCAATCGGCATGTCGATCACGCGATGTTCGCCGAAGCGCGCCAGCAATCCTTCGGTTGCCAGGAAGACGCCACCTTTGACGGCGACATCCTCGCCGAGCACCATGATCCGGTCATCGGCCGCCATCGCATCGTGCAACGCCGACCGGATCGCTTCAATAAACGTCATCACAGGCATAGATTTCGTTGTCTATTCTCGCAAGCGACTCTCACAACGCTGAAACCACCTGTTGTGCGTCTTTCCTTCGGCGTTGGCTGAGCCTGTCGAAGCCAACGCTGGCGGAGATTGCCGAAACCAGCGCCCGCTGCAGGGACAGGCATTGTGAAAACAACCGTCACAGCAGAACACTATCATCCGTAGAGATGATCGGCAATACTCTCGACGGTGGGATAGGGCGCTGCGACGGCGGCATCGGTAGCGGCATCAACTTCGGCGCGCACCTCGCGCCGGAGCGCGTCAATCTCCTCGCCCGTCATGATCCCGTGCTCAACCAGATAGTGCTCAAAGCGCTTAATCGGATCGCGCGCACGCCAGGACTCGACCTCTTCTGCAGAGCGATACTTGCGGTCGTCGTCGGCGCTGGAATGCGGACGCAAACGATAGGTCTTACATTCGAGCAGCGTCGGTCCGCCGCCGTTGCGCGCCCGTTCCATCGCCTGACGCGCGGCTTCGTAGACTGCAAACACATCGTTGCCATCGACGACGACGCCTGGCATGCCATACCCTGCCGCCTTCATCGCCACATCGGGCACCGGCACTTCTCGATGGACCGGAACCGAAATCGAGTACTGGTTGTTCTGGCAGACGAAGACCACCGGCAGTTGGTGAATGCCGGCAATGGTCATTCCTTCGTGCCAGGCGCCTTCCGCAGTGGCGCCCTCGCCGAACAACCCCATGACCGCGATATCCTGCTCGCCTCTGGCGCGAAACGCCAACCCAAGACCGGCGGCGTGCACCAGATGGCTTCCCACCGAACTCGATCCGCTGACGATGCGCAAACGGCGACTGCTGTAGTGCCCGAACATCTGCCGTCCGCCGCTGGAGGGATCATCACGCCGCGCCATAGCGTGCAGCAGAACATCGAGCACCGACTGACCGAGCGCCATCACCAGCGTCATATCGCGGTAGTACGGCACCACATAATCGTGCCCGACGCGAATTGCCCAGGCGCAGCCGAGTTGCGCCGCCTCGTGCCCGGCAGCGGTCACCACAAAATGAGCGCGCCCCTGGCGGTTCAGCAGCCAGAGCCGATCATCGGTCTCGCGCGAAGCAATCATGGTGCGCAGACCGGCGATCAGCCGCTGGCGGCTCAGACCCAGACGAAGATGCGGAGGTGTGTCGTTCGTTTCCATACGTCTGCCACCACAATGACGACATCAGGCGAGCGGCACGCGCAACTCGACCGTCGTGCCTTCGCCTTCCGCCGAGCGGATGCGGCACTCACCGCCGATCAGACGCGCGCGCTCGCGCATATTCAGCAACCCTAACGATCCACGGGTATTGTAACTCGATTCGACCGCCGCCAGGTTGAATCCGCGCCCACGATCCCGCACACTGGCGACCAGGCACCCCTCCTCCGGGTAGAGGTAGATCACCACCTCGTCGGTGCGCGCGTGTTTGCGCGCATTGTTGACCGCTTCCTGCACAATGATGAAAATCGCGCCCTCGATTTCGACCGGCAGCCGTGGAATGCTGGACGGCGCTTCGAGGCGGAGTTTCATCACGCCAGCCGGATCGCGGAAGCGAGCCACATACTGCTGCAACGTGGACAGCAACCCCTGGGTTTCCAGACCGAGCGGGCGCAATTCAAAGAGCAGCGTCCGAATATCGTGAGCGGTTTTTTGCACCAGTTCGGACAGCACATTCAGTTCGCTCTCGACCCGTTCCGGCATGGCGCGCAGCAACTTCTTGATGAACTCGATATTCATGGCAATCGCCGCGACGCTCTGGGTTGGTCCGTCGTGCAGGTCGCGCGCAATTGCCGCGCGCACCTCCGCTTCCTTGGCGAGCAACCGGTCGCGTTCCTCCTTCAGGCTGCGCACCAGGCGCGCATTTTCGACCGCAATCGCCGCCTGCGTCGCCAGCGTCGTCAGCAGGCGCAGGTCCTGATCGTCGAAGGGGGTGCCATCGCGCTTGTTGAGCACCTGCATCACCCCAACGACGCGGTCACTGATACGCATCGGCGCGCAGAGGATCTGGCGCGTTTCAAAATCGACATCGCGCGCAACGCCATCGAACCAGCGCGGGTCCTGTTCGACATCATTGACAATCTGGCCAATCCCATTGGTTGCCACCCAGCCGGCAATGCCGCGATCCAGCGGGATGCGAAACTCACGCCGCTCACTGGTGTGCGGGTCGAGCAATTCCAGCACCAGTTCGCGGCTGTGCTCGTCGATCAGCATAATCGAGCAACGCTCAGCGCCCATCGCTTCCGGCACCCGGTTGCGAATATCGTTCAGCAGGCTGGAGAGATCGAGATTGCTTGCCAGCGCCTGCCCCACCTGGTAGAGCAGATGGAGTTCGCGCAGGTCCTGTTCGGCGCGCCGCAGGCGCGCCAGTTTATCGGCTTCACCGCCAATCGCGCGCACCAACAGCATCGCAAGATCCTCGTCAGGCGCTGGAGACGGGCGTTCCGTCTCAGCATCGAGTACGACCAGATGCAGTAATCCAACCGTTTGCGAACCGCTTGGCAGCGGAAGTTCGAGCAATTTGCGCTCATCATCAAGCGTGTAATAGCCGATAGTTGGTTCACGCCCCTCTTCACGGCGGGCGAACGTTTCGCGCGCCTCGGCGATCAGTGCGCCCGCTTCGCTATCGATCACCCCATGGTGCAGGCGAATGACTTCACCGTGCGGCGCATGGTAGAGCAACGCGCCGCCCTGCGCGGGCCAGAAGGCGACCAACCGCTCCAGCGACGCCTGAAGCAATTCGTGCACATCCTGGTGTCCCCCAGCCGAAATCAACTGGCCCAGGGTTTGTAACTGACGCTGATCGACGAGCAGTGGCGCCATAGCGGACCTCACAATGGTAGAATTGCGCGTACTGTACGGCATTGCCCGACCGCTGTCAATGCAATGCCGGCTGTGGTTATATCATACATCATACCGGAAGAAGATGGCGAGACGCAAGATGGTCGCCGTCATCGCAGAAACGAATGATGGCTCGTTTCCCTCGCGCCTCGCGCCTTCTGCCTCTCCCATCCACCAAGGACACGAAGGCACACGAAGGGGCAATCCAACCTTCGACCGTTCACCTTCGCACCTGCAACCCTCGCGCCTCGCGCCTCGCGCCTCGCGCCGCTCATGGTATACTGAAACTATCACTGATGCTGATGCACGACCTCTCACATTCGTCACCATTCCGCACCATGATCGCAATCGGGTGAAACCATGCCAGAACTGTCATCTGACCATCTGGACGTCCTGATCGTCGGCGCCGGGCTTTCCGGCATCTGCGCCGCGTACTACCTGCAAACGCGCTGCCCGGACAGGAAGTACGCCATTCTGGAAAGCCGCGACGCGATCGGCGGCACATGGGACCTCTTCCGCTATCCGGGCGTCCGCTCCGATTCAGACATGCATACGCTGGGGTATAGTTTTCGCCCGTGGCGCGGATTAAAATCCATGGCGGACGGACCATCGATCCTGCGGTATATCGAAGAAACGGCGCGAGAGTATGGCATCGATCGCCAGATACGCTTTGGGTATCGCGTCCAGCGCGCTGTGTGGTCATCGGCTGAAGCGCACTGGAGCGTTGATGCGGTGCGCACCTCAGACAGCGCACCCGTGCGATTCACCTGTTCCTTTCTTTTCATGTGCACCGGGTACTACGACTATGAGCGCGGATACACGCCCGACTGGCCCGGCATCGATCATTTTCGCGGACTCATCGTGCATCCGCAGCAATGGACCCCCGATCTCGACTATGCCGGGAAGCGGATCATTGTCATTGGCAGCGGCGCCACAGCGGTGACGCTGGCGCCGGCGCTGGCGCAACACGCCGCGCATGTGACCATCCTGCAACGCTCACCGACCTATGTTGCGGCGTTGCCCGCCGAAGACCCCGTGATGCGCCGGTTCTACCGCAGGTTGCCGCCTGGCGTCGCCTATTGCCTGTCGCGCTGGTGGTCGATTGGGGTCGGGATGTATTTCTACACGCTGGCGCGCCGCCTGCCCGAAGCCACACGGCGCAATCTGCTCACGCAGGCTCGGGCGTATCTCGGTCCTGATTTTGATGTCGAGACCCATTTCAATCCCCGGTACAACCCGTGGGATCAGCGGCTCTGCGTCGCGCCGGACGGTGACCTCTTCCGCATGATCAGAGCCGGGAGGGCCTCGATGGTCACCGATCAGATCGAATGCTTTACCGAAACCGGCATCCGGCTCGCCTCCGGCGCCGAACTCAATGCGGATATCATCGTGACGGCTACGGGTCTCGTGCTGAAAGCGATGGGCGGCGCACAGATCATCGTTGATGGCGCGCCGGTCGATTTCGGAAAAACCCTGACCTACCGGGGTGCGATGTTCAGCAATGTGCCGAACCTGGCGCTGGCATTCGGGTATACGAACGCATCGTGGACCCTGAAGTGCGAACTGATTGCGCAGTATGTCTGCCGCCTGCTCAACTACATGAAGAAGCGCGGATATGTCCAGTGTACGCCGCGACGTCCAGACGCTCCGATGTCGACGACACCGGCGGTGACGCTCACATCGGGGTACATTCAGCGCGCCCTCGACCTTGTTCCGCGCCAGGGGGAACGCGCTCCCTGGAAAGCGCATCAGAACTATCTCCGAGACCTGGTAAGCCTGCGACTCGGTCGCCTGAACGATGGATCGCTGGAGTTCATCCGTCCGGGCCAACAACCGGCGCATGCAATACGCGGAGCGCAATAGTGGCGCGGCAGATGCAACTGGCACACCGGACGGCAGTCGTTACCGGCGCAGCAAGCGGCATTGGCAGAGCGATCGCCGTGTCGCTGGCGCGCCGCCGTTGCCACCTTGCTCTGGCAGACATCGACGAGGCTGGCATGGCGCACACAGCGGCGCTGATCGCGGCGCACGGGGTGCGCGTCAGTTGCCATCGCCTCGACGTTGCCGACGCAACAGCAGTTGCCGCATTGCCGGCC
>DAOTWI010000910.1:0-2164 GCA_034436075.1 Roseiflexus sp. | reverse complement strand
AGCACTCCTCCGGGCGCGACACCGCCACCGGCGCTCCTCTCCACCGCCTCACCAGCGCCCGCGCCAGTTCCTCGAAGGTCAGGAAGGGACGACCGTCAGGGTAAAAGAGGGCGACACCTTCATCGGTCACTGTAAACCGGACTCCCAGCAGTGGACTGACCCAACCGTTCACGTCGTCAATGACATGCAGCCGATCATCCTGACGCACCCATCCGGTCGCATCGCCGCGCTGCGGGTCGATCACATAATACTCGCCGACGCCGTAGTGATCGTAAAACTCAAGTTTGCGCGCCATTTCACTGAAGGTATTGCTGGGAGACAGGATTTCAAAGACAACCTGCGGCGGCTGCCCGCCCTCTTCCCACTGGAGATACGCACCGCGATCCCCCTTGGGACGCCCGATGGCAACCATCACATCCGGCGCGCGGCGAATGTCGGGACGCCCTTCCACCGGATACCAGAGCAGATCGCCTGCCACGAACACATCCGGTCGATCGGCGAAGAGTGCAGCCAGATTTCCCTGCACCACCGTGATCCAGCGAAATTGCAATGTGTTGTCCGCCATTGGCTGTCCATCGCTTTCGGGATAGATGATTGCCGGCTTTGGCTCCGGCGCTGCTACACTCATCGTCGCCCCCCTTTTCCGCATGGATGAACATCTCAGCGATTGCAGTATAGCACAGACTTGCGACATTGGTCAGCGGTGGAAGCGCGCCAGCGCCAGCGCCAGCGGCATCTCGACATCCCAATCGACGATGCGCACGCCAGCCAGACTCAGCCGCTGCAAAAGCGCCTGGCGTTCGAGGCGCGCGATCCGCGCCGCCAGATCCGCGACAGGACCAAGTGTTTTCGCCTCGAATGCCACCGGATCAGGGCTGATGAGCAGCACTTCGTATCCGTGTGCGCGCAGATGAAGAATCGGCGGGGCGTCACCGGGTTGCAGCGGGCTCACGAGAATAATCTGAGAGCGCGCCGGGAACAGGCGCGTTGGAATATCCGCCAGACTGGCGAGCGCAGCGCGGTCGCCGGTGCGCGCCTGCGCCAGCGCGCGCAGCGCCTTTTCGCGCTGGATTTTGCCGTAACCGGGAAACGTCCATTCGATGGCATGACCGTAGATCAACAGTCCCACCCGGTTCCCCTGGCTGATGAGCGCATCTGCGAATGCGGCGGCAGCCTGCACACTGTACTCGAACAGGGTGTGATGGTTTCCCTGCACATCGCTTCCGCGCCGCGCATCGAGAATAATGCCAATGTCAGCGACGCGCTCCTGTTCGAACTCGTTGACATACAGAGAACCAGGGAAGCGCGCAGTGGCGCGATTGTTGATCCAGCGAACCGGATCGCCTGCCTGATACTCGCGGACGCCGAAGAACTCGACGCCTGCTCCGCCCTGTCGCGCCGGAATGGTTCCCGAAAAGATGCGCGTGCGCCGCGGGCGAATGCCGAGACGGGTCAGGCGCACGACCTCCGGCATGATCAGGATCGCGCCCGGCGCCGCTACAGCAACGGAACGGCGGCTCAACCCCAGGCGATCGCTCACCGTCGCCTGCACACTTTTGAAATGATACAAACCGCGACCGCCGCGCACCGTGTACGTGATGGTCGCCGTCGCACCCGGCGCCAGCAGAGCCAGGCAGGAGGATTGACCGTCAATCTGTTCCAATCCGGCGGGCAACACATCGTCGATCACAACCCGCGCCGGGCGCGATCCACGATTCGTCACGGTAACATGCACATCAATCGTTGCACCTGGCGATGCGCGTTCCGCGCTCAGGACGCGCGTCGCCTGCAATTGCGGATCGTCCGGCGTATCGAGCAGCGCCGCGCCGGCAAAGATCGCCGGAGGGATGGCGAGGATGATCAGCGCGCCGTTGAGCGTGGCAAGCCCAAGCAGCGCCAGACCGAACGCCAGCGCGCCGAGACCAATGAGGGTACGATTGTCGGACAGGGCAGTCATCGCAGAACCGGCGCAGGAGTCGCGTGGAGCACCGATGCCAGAATCTCATCGGCGGCGCGGCGCTGCATCCAGAGATCCGGCGTCAGAATGAGCCGGTGCGCCAGCGCAGGGCGCACGAAGACCTTGACATCGTCGGGGATGACGAAATCGCGACCGTCGAGCGCCGCGCGCACCCGCGCCAGTTTGAGCAGCGCCAGCGACCCGCGC
>DAOTWI010000909.1:0-3104 GCA_034436075.1 Roseiflexus sp. | reverse complement strand
GAGAACCGAGAACCGAGAACCGAGAACCGAGAACCGAGAACCGAGAACCGAGAACCGAGAACCGAGAACCAAGAACCAAGAACCAAGAACCAAGAACTGATAGAAGATCAACCAAACCTCAAACAATCGAGCCTGCGCCTTTGGAGCGGCTAGCGTTGGCTTCGACAGGCTCAGCCAACGCCGATCACGAGATTGTCCAACAGCTGGTTGATCTCCCTACAAGAACCAGAAACCGAAGTAGCCGCAGGTCAACCAATTAGCAGTTCTGGACATTTACAAAACGACTTGCTTTGAATAATGATGAAGACGTATCCCGCATTGGCAACAGATGTTGTGCATTCGAGCGCCAGAATGCCCGGTCATCCGGCTTCCTGGCGGCAGTGGGGGTTGGCGGGGGTCATGGCGATCATTGCGTTTGGGATTGGATTGGCGTTTGCGCCTGGCGGATTGGCGTTCGATGCAGCAAGCCCGGCAGCGGAGCGGCATCTGGTCAACTTCAGCGCCGCTGAGGCAAATGAGCGCGAACAGTACCGCTGGTCAGAGCGCGGTGCTGCATTGCGCCTGTTTGGTCTGACCCGACGCGCGTTGATCGTCGATCTGCGCATGACCTCGCCGCGCCCGCCTGATGCTGCGCCCGCCGAAACCCGCTTCGCGCTGGGTTCCTGGCGCAGCAATGCGTTTTTCATCGAAGGCGACTGGCGTCGCTACCAGGTGCTGCTGCCGCCGCGCCCCGGCGCTCCCGACCTGCGCCTCGACATGCGCACCTTTCGCCCTGTCAAAGACAGCGACAAACGCGATCTCGGCGCTGCCGCGACCCGCGTGGCGATCGCTCCTGCCGATGGTCGCTCGCCGCCAATCGGCGCCATTGCAACCCTCGGCGCCATACGCACTCTGGCGTTGCTGCTGGCGCCGGTTGCGCTCTTTGCGGCGCTGCGACGATCAGGAAGCCATGGTGCGCCATGGATCGCGGTTGCTGGCGCCGCCTTCCTCACCGCTCTTGCGGCGGCGCATCCGGTTGATGCCGTCGCCCTGCTGCCCGATCTCTGGCTTATTCCGTTGTGCGCCGCTATCGGCGCGGCGATCTTCTACGGCGCGCAACCGCACCTGACGCCCGTGCTGACATGCATGCAACGCGCGCTGGCGTCGGACGCGGCGCGCCTCGCTGCGGTTCTGGCGGTCGCCGCCGTTCAGGGAGTAGTGTTCCTTGCGCTGGTTCCTCCATGGCAGCACTACGATGAACCGGCGCACTTCGAGTTTGCCTGGTTGCTGGCGTTCCATCCCGCATGGCCCGCACCGGGAACAGTCAACCCGGCGATCGCCTGGATTGGCGGCGAAGGGCGCGCCCTGTCGCATTTGCCCACATACCATCTGCTGGTCAGCCTTCCGCTCCGCTTCACTGGCGGATGGAGCGTCATCGATCAGCTCTACGTGGCGCGCGCCGTGTCACTCGCGCTGTTTATCGCCACCATCGCCATCCTCGGCGGGATTGCACGCACGCTCTTTCGCGCCGGGCATCCAATGCGCTGGTTGCTGCCGCTGGTTGCTGCGCTCATTCCGCCGTTCGCCGACATTATGACTGCTGTGAACAATGATGTCGGCGCTATTATGGCATTTTCCCTCTTTCTCTGGAGCGTCGTCCACACACTCATGCGGGGATGGAGCGCCTATGGCGCGGCGCAGGTCAGTGGCGCGGCGCTCATCGCAGCGGCGATGAAGAATGTGACGTTGATTGCTGTCCCGCTTGCAGTAGTGGTTCTGTTGATCGCGTTCGGGATGCGCCAGCGATGGCGTTGGAGGCGAATCGTCGCCGTACTTGCCGGGTTGGGGATAGGTTTGACAGGCATCGTCTTAACCTGGGGCGATCCTGCTGCGTGGTATCGTTATGGCGCTGCGCCAGAGGGTGGAGCGACGCGCATTCTTGCCCCTAATGCGCCGCACGGACAACACACCTTTTGCCTTGCCACCAGTCTCTCGCCATACGAAATCTCCGGTCTTTCCGCGCCCATGATGCCTGCCGATCTCCCTGCAATCGCCGGCGGTCCCGTTACGATTGGCGCCTGGGTGTGGGCATCACACGAGGCGACGATTGCCGGACCGGGGGTGCTCTATAATGATGGCATCCGTGATCTCGAAATGCTGATGCCGGCAATCGACGTCGACTCAACGCCGCGCTTCGTCAGCTGGACATTCAACGCTCCTGCCGCCATAAGCTCACTCCAGCTATTCCTTCCCGCTCCAGCGCCAGCTTCCGACGGATCACGGCTGGATGTGTTCGTTGACGGTGTTGTGGCAGCAAAGGGCGCATTTCCCGATGATACGCCTCCAGTTTTCGATCTATCGGCGACGGGCGGCATGTGGGGCGGGCAGCCGTTCACCAATCTTGTGCGCAATGGTTCGGCAGAACAAGCGTGGCTGTATGTGCGCCCGGAAGTCGAGAGCGCGCTGCGTCCGCTCGTCCGGCGATCTCTGTCGCGGATTGTGGCATCGCTGTTTGACATTGAACGCACCGGGACGATCATCCTCTTCGATGTTGCGCCCGACCTGGTCTTTCGTTCATTTGCCACCTTTGGATGGGGCGACGTGATGCCATCGGGCGATGGGTGGCGCCGGGCATTGCCGCTGGCGCTGCTGGTCGCATTGGCGGGGTGCGCCCGTTCCTTCGCGGGAAGCGACTGGTCGCTCCGGCGCGTCGCAATTGCCGTTTTTCTGATCATCGGGGCGCTGATATGGGCGAATGCCGCTCTGCGCATCCTCCCCGCGCTGATCACACAGCCGCCCCCCTTCCCGCGCTACGGCTTTCCCGCCATTGCACCGCTGGCGCTGGTTCTCGCCGCCGGATGGCTGGCGTGGTGGCCAGCGAATCAACGCGCAACCGCCGCCGCCGCTCTGGTGATTGGTCTGCTGATGCTGAATGCTCTCGCGTATGCGACCATGTGGTGGCACTGGTATGTGTGAGGAGATGCGAGGGGAGAGGTGAGAGGCAAGAGGCGAGAGGTGAGAGGGGTCACAGGAGAGACGTTGCACCGCAACGTCTCCAGGCAAGAGGCGAGAGGTGAGAGGGGTCACAGGAGAGACGTTGCACCGCAACGTCTCCAGGCAAGAGG
>DAOTWI010000908.1:0-6595 GCA_034436075.1 Roseiflexus sp. | reverse complement strand
GGGTATGTCCCAGCATCGCCGCTGCGCCAACCGTCACAACCGCGAACGGCGGCAAATTGAGCATCTGCGCGGCAAGGGTCGGCACAGCGCCTTTCAGCATATCGCCGCTCATTGCCAGCACAAACGCGCCGAAGCCGCAAGTGCGCCAGACATTCGCCGCGCCGACGTTCCCGCTGCCTGTAACGCGGAGATCGACGCCTCGTGCACGCGCCACCAGCAGACTGAAGGGGATCGAACCAGCCAGATAGCCAAGCAACACCAGCGCCAGGTGAGGGATCGTCAGCATAGGTGTGCCGCCTTCCAGGGAGGCGCTACCACATTGATCGCATCACCCCGACGACGCGCCCCTGAATGTGAACTTTTGTCGCATCGACATAGATCGGCGCCATTGTCACATTCGCAGGTTGCAGGCGCACCCTGTCGCCTTCGCGATAGAAGCGCTTGAGCGTCACCGCATTATCGTCCTCGATGCGCACCGCGACCATCTGACCATTCTCAGCCGTCTCCTGGTAACGCATCAGCACGATGTCTTCATCGTCGATCAACGCATCGATCATCGAGTGCCCGCGCACTTTCAATGCGTAGACATCCTGCAATTTTTCGGGCGGCGCCACATCGGGCGGCACCTCGATCATTTCGACTGTGGCGGTGCTGGTATCTTCCGGGTTGGGCAGCGGCTGACCAGCGGTAATGACGCCAAGCAGGGGCACTCTCCCGCCCCGCGCCGGACTGAGCGTTGTGGGCAGCATGTTCTTGAGTTTGATGCCCCGCGATACTCTGCCGTCGCGGTCGATCAACCCTTTGCTCTCCAGCGCGCGAAGATTGTAGGCGACGACCGAGGTCGAGGAAATGCGCAGACCATCCTGAATCTCGCGGATGGACGGCGGATACCCATGCTCCAGGGTGAACTCTTCGATGAACGCAAGGATATCGCGCTGCTTCTCTGACAGTTGATCTGACGATCTCATGCGTGCTGCCCTTTCTCTGGCGCTGTTCCTTAGAACCGCAAACCTGTTCGATAGAACTTTTGTAGTAAAGTCATTATCCCATAACACGCTTGTTCTTGTCAAGCCCATATTTTCTACTTTTTCGCTGTCGTTTGCATCTCATCGCGCGGTATAGTACAATGCGCGACTCGGAGCGACCGGGCAATGCCCTTAGCTTATGGCGAAGGTATGTGCAGCATCAAAAGGAGCATTATTTCGGTATGTCGGAAAAGTATACGTTGTCGCTCGAACCGCGTGCGGTTTTGGGCAAGAAGGTCAAACGGCTGCGGCGCAGCGGTATTCTGCCTGCCACGGTCTATGGCAAGGGGGTCGAGCCGATTGCCGTGCAGGTTGACGCGCGCAGTTTCAACGCGGTCTATCGTCAAGCCGGGCGCACATCGCTGGTGGAACTGCACATCGCCGGGCGCCAGCCGCTGGCAGCGTTCATTCACGCCCTCCAGCGCCATCCGGTGACCCGCGACATCATTCACGCCGATTTTCGGGCGGTCGATCTGAGCCAGGAAGTGGAAGTGGCGGTGCCGCTGCACATCGAGGGCGAATCACCGCTCGTTGCAAGCGGCGAAGCGGTGCTGAATCAGGTGCTGAATGTCGTCGAGATCCGCGCGCTGCCGTCCAACATCCCGGCGCATCTTACCGTCGATATCAGCGGTCTTGATGCATTCGATAAGAACATCCACGTGCGCGATCTGGCGTTGCCGCCAGGAGTGGCGCTGGCAACCCCTGGCGACGAACTGGTCGTCGGACTGGCGCACGCGCGTGCGGCGGAGGAGGAAGAGGCGGCTGCGGCGGAGACGCCTGCCGAACCGGAACTGGTGCGCGAACGCCGCGAGCCGAAAGAAGAAGAGGAATAGACTCGCTGATCTGCCGGAATCAAAAAGCCCTCGCGTCTGCGAGGGCTTTTTGTTTACCCTGGGCATCACCGTGGGTGAGCTTACCGCACCACCTCGACGGTGATGCCCTTACGCTCATTACTCATGGGCATCACCTCCTTTGCGCCTGAACGGCAATTTTGAAGGATTGACATTGGAAATATACCGAAAATCATGGCGTCTGTCAAGCGCCATTTTTGGCATTGATCATGGCGTTGCCAGCGTTGGTGTTACAGGAACAGGCGTCGCTTCCGCCAGACCTGAAACTACGGTCGGCGATGCACGCAGTGATGGTGATGTGTCGATGAGTGAGGGGATAATCAGCGGTTGCCCTACCTGAAGTGAGTCGGGATCGGTCAGTCCATTGGCAGCCATAATGTCGGCAACGGTTGTGCCGAACAGGATGGCCAGTTCGCTCAGCGTGTCGCCAGGCTGGACGATATATAGCCCGGCTGGCGTTGGCGAAGGCGCCAGCATGTTGGCATATGCGGTCGCCGTTGCATCGGCATCCAGGGTTGGCGCCGGGGTGATCTCAAGGATCACCGGCGCTGTTGGGCGCGGGGTCGCCGGTTGCGGCGGCGCTGGCAGCGTACAGGCTGCAACGCCTGCGGTCAGACCGATCAGGACACAGGCGCGAAACAGATGGTGTGTGATGGATGGCGTGATCATTGCTGAACGGGGTGCGATTATCGGTTGTGCCATCTTGACGGTCGTTGGGGAGCGTGCTATCCTCAGCGGCACGCCAGACGCGCGAGGAAGACAGACGCCCTGACGCCTATCTTCCTCACGAGCCGGTCAGTCAGCAGTTATTTCTTCCCGGCGCCTTTCTTTGTTGCCGCCTGTTTCTTCTGCTTGCTGACGTTCTTCGGGCTTTTGTCCCCCATACACGGCTCCCTTCTGCGTTCATGGCGTTTCTGCCGATTGTTCGACTATTATATCACGAGGTTAAGGATGGACGCTATCTGATGAATATCGCTTTTGACCTGCGCTTCGTCAGTGATCATTTTCCGGGGATTGGTCGCTATGCCTTCAGCCTAGCGTCGGCGTTCGCCATGCTCGACACGCCGCACAGGTTCATGTTTATCGTCGCGCGAGACGCGCCCGGACGCCGCACCATTCCGAATACGCGCTATGATCTGACGATGCTGCTGCGTGCGTCGAGGGTGCGGGCGCTCGCTGCGCCGTCGCCTTTCAGCGTCGCCGGGCAGATCGCGCTGCCTGCGCTGCTGCGCCTGGCGCGCGCCGATGTCTACCATTCGCCCTACTACGTGTTTCCCTACGCCGGTCTCCCCTGTCCTGCCATTGTGACGCTCTATGACATCATTCCACGCCTCTTTCCACAGGAGTCGTCGCTGCGCGCGCGCCTGTTCTTCGATCTGTCGGTTCGCATGGCGCTGCGTTCGGCGCAGCGGGTTGTCACGTCGTCGCACTGTTCGCGCGACGATATCGTGCGTGTCTATCACGCGCCAGCCGCGCGGATCGATGTGGTGTACGGCGCTGCGGACGAACGCTTCCATCCTGTGGCGCCGGAGTCCGCGGCGGCGGTGCGGGCGCGGTATCAACTGCCGGAGATGTTTGCACTCTGTGTGACATCCGACAAGCCGCACAAGAACGTTGAGACTTTGGTGAAGGCGTGGCGCCTGTCGGCGACCGGGCAGCAGGAGGATGCGCCCTGGTTGATACTGGCTGGTCATCGTGGGCGCGGGGTGCTGATGTTCGACCACCCGCGCGTCCGCGACCTGGGACCGGTTGCCGAGGCGGATCTGCCTGCGCTGTACGGCAGCGCCGCACTCTTTGTCTATCCATCGCGCTACGAGGGGTTTGGGTTGCCGCCGCTGGAGGCGATGGCGTGCGGCGCGCCGGTGATCTGTAGCCGCGCCGGAAGTCTGCCGGAGGTCGCCGGTGATGCGGCGCTGCTGGTAGACCCCGACGACCCGTATGCGCTGGCAGCCGCCATCGATCAGGCGTTTGCCGATCCATCATTGCGCGCCACCCTGCGCGCCGCTGGGATCGAACGCGCTGCGTTCTTCTCCTGGCATTGTGCAGCCCAAGAGACGGTTGCGGTCTATGAACGGGTGTGCAGGTAAGAGGTGAGAGGCGAGGGACGAGAGGTTCCAGGTGGGAAGGTTGCAGGTTGCAGGTTGCAGGTTGAACGTTGCACGTTGAATGTGGACAGGTGAGGCAAGAGGTTTCAGGTGGGAAGGTTGAAGGGAGAGACGTTGCATTGCAACGTCTCCGGGGAAGGTGTTCCCTGTTGCACGCGGGGACGGGTTCACATCTGGGCGCGCCGCTGGCGCGCCCGTGTGAATGTGGCACATTGAACGCGGGACGGATGGGTGGGGCGCCGCTGGCGCGCCCGGATGAATGTGGCACATTGAACGCGGGACGGGCGCAGGGAGGGGCGCGCCGGTGGTGCGCCTGTGTGAATGTTGCACATTGAACGCGGGATGGGCGCCGGTAGGGGCGCGTCGCTGGCGCGCCCGTGTGAATGTTGCACGTTGAAGGCAGGAAGATTATGTCCATCGCCGATCTGCGAAAAGAGTACACCCGGCACGGGTTGAGCGAATCTGACGTTGACCGCGATCCGCTGATTCAGTTTCAGCGCTGGTTCGACCAGGCTATCGAAGCAGGATTGATCGAACCCAATGCCATGACCCTGGCGACCGCCGCGCCCGACGGCAAACCTTCGGCGCGCATGGTGCTGCTCAAGGGTGTGGATAACGGCGGATTCGTCTTTTTCACCAACTACGAGAGCCGGAAGGGCGTGGAACTGGCAGCGAATCCATGGGCGGCGCTGGTGTTCTACTGGCCCGAACTGGAGCGCCAGGTTCGCATCGAGGGGCGCGTTGAGCGCATTACGCCAGAGGAATCGGACGCCTATTTCACCTCACGACCGAACGGCAGTCGCATTGGCGCGTGGGCGTCGCGCCAGAGCAGCGTGATTGGCAGCCGCGCCGAACTGGAGCAGCGCGTTGCCGAACTGGAACAGTTCTATGCCGGGCGCGAAGTTTCGCGCCCGCCGTTCTGGGGCGGGTTCCGCGTCATTCCCGATACTATCGAGTTCTGGCAGGGGCGCCCGAATCGCCTGCACGACCGTCTGCGCTACCGGCGCAATGCCGGTGGCTGGGTTATCGAACGTTTATCGCCATAGCACTGGAGCACGCCATGAATCCCATTCTTGCACGCCTGGGGTTTGGCGCCGATGATCGGGTGGTGATCATCCACGCCGACGATCTCGGCATGTGTCAGGCGACGCTTCCCGCCGTCGCCGAACTCTTCGATGCCGGACTGGTCTCATCGGCAGCAACGATGGTTCCCTGCCCATGGTTTCCGGCAGTTGCCGCCTATGCCCGCACGATGCCATCCGCCGATATTGGCGTCCACACGACGCTCACCTGTGAGTGGGATGCGTACCGCTGGGGACCGCTCAGCACCCGTGATCCTGCGTCGGGATTGCTGGACGAGGAAGGGTATCTGCCGCGCACAACGCCTGCGGTTCAGGCGCAGGCGCACCCGGCTGCTGTCGCCGCAGAACTGAACGCTCAGATTGACAGGGCGCTTGCAAACGGCATTGACGTCACCCATATCGACTCCCATATGGGAGCGGCGTTTGCGCCGCATTTCCTGCCTGCGTACCTTGCCGCCGCCGCTCGCGCGCATGTGCCGCCGCTTGTGCCGCGCCTGAGCGAGGAGCGTATGCGCGAACAGGGTATGCCGGAAGAGATGATCGCTTTTGCGCGCGAGGCAATTCCGCGGCTGGAGGCGCAGGGTGTGGTGATGGCGGATCATCTGGCTGGCATGCCGCTTGACCGACACGAAGATCGGGTAGAGACTGCGAAACAATTGCTTGGCTCACTGCCGCCGGGTCTGAGCTACTTCATCATCCACCCGGCGATCGACACGCCGGAACTGCGCGCAATTGCTGGCGACTGGCGCGCTCGCGTGGCGGATTACCAGGCGTTCTGCAGCGCCGAACTGCGCACCTGGGTGCGCAACCAGGGCATTCAGGTCATCGGCTGGCGCCCGATCCGCGACGCGCTGCGGGGTGGCAGGTGACAGTCACATGGGGCGGCGCGGGATGGAGGCGCACTGCCCGCAGATGCGGCGGCGGGGGCAGGTGACAGTCACATGGGGCGGCGCGGGATGGAGGCGCATGTGAGCGGGTGGAAGTGACGGAATAGACGCGCACGCGGCGAAGCGGGTGCAGGTGACAGTCACATGGAGCGGCGCGGGATGGACGAGTAATGCCCGCGCACGTGGCGATGCCGGCGCTGTTGGGGAGCGGGTGGAAGTGACGGGATAGACGCGCATGTGGCGACGCGGGTGCAGGTGACTGTCACATGGGGACGAGCGCATCAATCGGGCGTGGCGCGATCACGGCGGTTGCGCGGCGCTGAGGTGCGCTTCATCCGCCCGCGGACGTAACCGCCGCGAAACGCCAGCGCCACCAGAAACGCGACCAGGATGAAGATAATCAGCGCCTCTGCCCAGCCAATGGTCATGATACCTGCTTTCTGGAGGTTACGAGAACCAGGAACTGAGAACCAGAAACTGGTGAGGGAGTAGGGAGTGGGGAGCGGGGACGCACTTGCCACCTTCCGCCTTTACCCTCTTGCCTCTTACCTCACCTGTCCCGCGTTCAATGGGCGACGTTCGCACGGGCGCGCGTGGGCGCGCCCCTCCCGGCGCCTGTCCCGCGTTCAATGGGCGACGTTCGCA
>DAOTWI010000907.1:0-3959 GCA_034436075.1 Roseiflexus sp. | reverse complement strand
CGGTTGGCGCCGGAGCGGATGGAGCGCCGCCGCAGGCGGCAAGACCGGCGCTTGCGCCCAGCACTGCCGAAAGGCGCAGGAAATTGCGGCGACTGATTGATCGCCTGGCATTCTCTTTCATACTTGCCTCTCTGATGGATCACTGCACACGATCTGAGCCAGGGATGGAAATCCGTAGGTGTTGAACATGTTCCGTCAGATTGCGATCATGGTCCCTCCTTTCGCTGGCAGGCAGGACGACGATGTTGGCGCATGATGGACCGGTGAACGCCACTTAATGCGCCAGCGCCTGTGTCGGCGGAAGAACGCCTTGCAGTGTCAGTTCTTCGGCGCGATGGCAGCTGACGAAATGGTCAGGCGCAACTTCGCGCAGTTCAGGCGCCTCAATGACGCACCGCTCGATCCGATAACGACAGCGCGGATGAAAATAGCATCCCGATGGTGGACGGGCGGGGTCGGCCACCTCGCCTTCCAGAACAATCGGCGTGGTGCGGCGACGGGGATCGGGTTTGGGCACGGCGGAGAGCAGCGCCTCGGTGTACGGATGGCGTGGCATGGTGAAGAGGCGAGGAGTTGGCGCGCTCTCGACAATCTTGCCGACATACATCACGGCGACCCGGTCGCTGATATGCTCGACCACGCTCAGGTCGTGCGCGACGAACAGGTAGGTCAGGCGAAACTGCTGCTGCAAATCCTGGAGCAGGTTGAGGATTTGCGCCTGGATCGACACATCGAGCGCCGAGACCGGCTCATCGCACACGATCAACTGCGGGTTGAGCGCCAGCGCGCGGGCAATGCCGATCCGCTGCCGCTGCCCGCCGGAAAACGCATGCGGATAGCGGTTCATATACTCGGTGCGCAATCCGACGACACGCAGCATGTCCGCCACGCGATCCTTCAACTCAGCGCCTTGCGCCACGCCGTGGACCAGCAGCGGTTCGCCAACGATCTCGAGCAGCGTCATGCGCGGGTTGAGCGATGAATACGGGTCCTGGAAAATCATCTGCATATTGCGGCGCAACCGCTTGAGCGCCGTGCGATCCACCGCCGGAATATTGACCCGCCCCTGCTCGCGGTCGCGGAACCAGATTTCGCCGTCGGTCGGCAGCATAGCGCGCAACACCAGCCGACCGGTTGTGGTTTTGCCGCAACCGCTTTCACCGACCAGTCCGAGCGTCTCGCCTTCGCGCACAAAGAAACTGACGCCGTCAACCGCCTTGACATGCCCGATGGTGCGCGAAAACCAGCCGCGCTTGATCGGGAAGTGCTTCTTCAGGCTGCGAACCTCAAGAAGGATTGGAGAATCGCCTGTATGCTCAGTCATCATCGACCTCTGATCCATATCGGCGATGCCGAAATCGTGAATGCACCCGACGCGGAGAAAGGGGGATGCACTAACGATACGCCTTGATCGCTCGATCTGTCAAGTGCGAAAATCTGCTGGCCGCCTGAATTGGGAAAGCGTTTTCACTTGCAAAGCGAGTATAGCATGGTATAATCGGCATGTCAAATAATGGTTGATACAGAAAACGTATGGCTGTCACTCTTGCTGATGTCGCCCGGCGCGCCGGGGTCTCCCTGGCGACTGCGTCGCGCGTGCTCAATGGCAGCGCGCGCGCAGTCAGCGATGAAATGCGCGCGCGCGTCACCGCTGCCGCCCGCGAGCTGAACTATGTGCCCAATGCGCATGCGCAGGCGCTGGTGCGCGCCACCACGCGCACCGTCGGCGTGATCGTGCATGATGTGAGCGATCCATACTTCGCCGAGATTCTGCGCGGCATTCAGCGCAGCGCCGCCGACGCTGGCCGGTTGATGATCGTGTGCAACACGTTTCGCGAGCCGCAGCGCGAACTTGAATATGTCCATCTGTTGCAGATGCAGCGCGTGGAGGCGATCATCCTGGCAGGCAGCGGGCTCGATGATCGCGCCTATTGCCGGGCGCTGACCGAAAGCCTCGACTCATTCGCCTCGCTCGGCGGTCGGGTGGCGGTCATTGGTCGCCATAACATTGCCGCCGATGCGGTCATTCCCGATAATGTCGGCGGCGCACGCGCACTTGCGCGTCATCTGCTCGATCTGGGGCATCGTTCGTTCGGGGTGATCGATGGTCCCGCCCTGTTGACGACTAGCCGCGACCGGCGAAATGGCTTTGTGCAAGCGCTTACAAACAATGGGGTTGATCTGCCGCCGGAAGCGATTATTCCCGGCGATTTCACGCGTGATGGCGGCGCTCGTGCTGCGATTGCCCTGCTGGAGGGTTTTCCGTCGATCACTGCGATATTTGCGCTCAACGACGTGATGGCGATTGGCGCGCTCGCTGCGTTGCGCGAACGCGGCGTCGCCGTGCCCGATCAGGTGTCGCTCGCCGGCTTCGACGATATCCCGATTGCCGCTGATGTCACTCCAGCATTGACGACCGTGCGCGTTCCCATGGATCGACTCGGCGCGGAAGCCCTCACCCTGGCGCTTTCTCCTGATGAGACGCTGCGCACGGTGCATTTGCCGACCGAGATTGTCGTGCGCCGGAGCGCTGCCCCGCCATCAGCGACGTGACCGGCAGGTCGGTTGTGGTTGTCCGCATTGTTCTGGCGCGTTGATCCGGCGCTTCCAGCATTGTTGTCGCCGCTTTTTGACAGAAAGGATGTTTCATGGCCACTATTCCAATCGGCATCATCATGAACGGCGTCACCGGGCGCATGGGAACCAATCAACACCTCGTGCGCTCGGTCGTCGCCATTCGACAGGCAGGCGGCGTCTCCCTCGCCAACGGCGATGTCCTCATGCCCGACCCGATCCTCGTCGGACGCAATGAGCAGAAGGTGCGCACGCTGGCGGAAACCTACGGCATTGCGCGCTGGAGCGTCGATCTCGACGCCTGCCTCGCCAACCCCGCCGATGTCATTTATTTCGATGCGCAAACGACGCAGCGCCGCGCTGACAGCGTGCGCGCCGCCATCGCCGCCGGGAAGCACATCTACTGCGAGAAGCCGTCGGCAGCGACGCTCGACGATGCGATCGATCTCGCGCGCCGCGCAAAAGCCGCCGGGGTGAAGCATGGCGTGGTGCAGGATAAACTCTTCCTTCCCGGCTTGCTGAAACTCAAGCGCCTGGTTGAAAGCGGTTTCTTTGGCGCCATCCTCTCGGTGCGCGGCGAGTTCGGCTATTGGGTCTTCGAGGGCGACTGGCAGCCGGCGCAGCGTCCGTCCTGGAATTACCGCAAGGAGGAAGGCGGCGGCATTATCGTCGATATGCTCTGCCACTGGCGCTACGTGCTCGATAATCTGTTTGCGCCGGTTCGCGCCGTGATGTGTCTGGGCGCCACCCATATTCCCGAACGGGTGGACGAGCAGGGGCGCCGCTACACCGTCACCGCCGATGACTCAGCATACGCCACATTTGAACTGGAAGGCGGCATCATCGCTCAGATGAACTCTTCGTGGTGCGTGCGCGTCTACCGCGATGACCTTTTCGTGCTTCAGGTGGACGGCGCCCACGGCAGCGCCGTCGCTGGGCTGCGCGATTGCCGCATCCAACCACGTGTGGCGACGCCGCGCCCGTTGTGGAACCCCGACCTGCCCAATCCGATTGACTTTCGCGCCGGATGGCAACCGGTTCCCGATAATGAGACCTTCGACAATGCGTTTCGCGTGCAGTGGGAGTTGTTTCTACGCCACGTCGCTGGCGAAGGACCGTTCCGCTGGAGCCTGCTGGAGGGCGCAAAAGGCGTGCAACTCGCCGAACTCGGGTTGCGCTCGTGGCACGAACGCCGCTGGATTGATATTCCGCCGCTCGATGTGTGAAAGAAGGTTGTCGCATGCCACCTACTCTGCTGCTTCCTCACCCAGATCGCTCGCTGCGCCCCTATACGCTGCGCGTTCCTGCCGCCTTCGCGCCGCCAACCGCGCCGCTGCGCAGCCGCGTCTTTTTCGCCGCTGCACACGTGGTCGCCGATCCGCTCG
>DAOTWI010000906.1:0-1714 GCA_034436075.1 Roseiflexus sp. | reverse complement strand
GCCGAGATCGATGGCGGCTGGTTGGGCATCGGCGCCGAGACGGTTCATCAGATGGAACATGCCGCGCTGATCGACCTGGCGAACGCACTGGGATTGTTAAGCGGAGAATAATATCAGTCGCGCTCCTGATATTTGACCAGCGACTTCCGCCGCGCCCGGCGCAACTGCCGCGGGATGATCGTCACCGGCGCCGGTCCGCCATACTCACGCAGAAGTTCCAGGCGTCCTGGCGGATCGACCCCGGCACTCAGCGACAGGCTGCCGTCGGGGCAGGCATTGATGCACGCCTGGCACAGGATGCACTCGCTGGAGAGCACACGCACGCCGTGATGCGTGTAATCGGTAATGCGAATGTCCATCGGGCAGGCGGCGACGCATTCGCCAAGCGCGTTGCAGCGCTGCGGGTCACCGCGCACCTTGAGGAGCGAGAGGCGCGCAGCAGGCAGCGCAAGCACCCCCGCCGGGCACAGGTACTTGCAGAAGGCGCGATTGTCGCGCAGGGCAAACGCCAGAGTCACGCCAAGCACGTAGTACAGTGCAACTCCGCCAACGAACCAGAGCAGGGCATCGGTGCGATCCGGCAGATACCGGAAGCCAAACCAGAGCAGCGCAACCAGCGCCAGGCTCACAACCAGGTGCACATAGCGCAGGTAACGCCAGAATCCGCTACGACGCCCGTCGCTATGACGAAACGGCAGCAGATCGAGTAGTGCGCCCGTCCAGCATGCCCATCCACAGTAGACGCGCCCGAAGATCAGCGGACCGAACAGTTTGGCGATGGCGAAATGGAGCAGCGCCGCGCCAAACACGCCGCTGAACAATTCAAAGAAGAATCCTTCGACTGCCACGATGGATTGTTGCGCAAGAACGCGCGCCAGCGCCGCAGCGAGCATCCCAATCCCGATTGCGGCGACCAGCGGACGGCGACCGGCGATGCGTTTCCCCGGCGGCAGACTCAGGTAAAACAGTATTCCCGGAGCGATGATCGTTCCCAGATACCCGAAAAAGATCAGGGGCGCCAGTGACTGGCTGATGACCCAGGCGCCTGCCCCGATTCCCCAAAGCGCGGCGGCAACGCAACCTCCGGCGATCAGCCGCGTGCGCAACGTCGGCGCCTGCATCCGGCGTCCCTTTCGCTATGTGGTGTAACAGCGGTAAGACGCTCCCGTTGTCTCCAGAGTTTCAGCATTTCTTAAGAAGATTGACGGAGTTGGTCCAGACACTGATGCGACGTCAGCCCGCGCAGGCGGGCTTCGCAACAGGAGCCCGCGGCGTATGATTTTTGAGAACATAATCCGGTATTGCCGGTCCAGCCCGCGAAGGCGGGCTTCGCAGCAGGAGCCTGCGGCTTCAGTCGCCGGGCGGATAGGCGGATAACGGAATAATTATTCAAAGTCCATCAGTCGCCGGGCGGGGAGGCGGATAGCTCCATGAGCCCGCAGCTCAACGCGCGCGCGCTGTGTGCGCATCGGCGACGGCGCTGCGATGCGCGTTTCGCCACAATGTGCGTGCCGGCGCTCCCCGCCACGGCTTCGGTCACCAGTTCAGGCGACGTGATGATCACTTCGCGTCCGCCAATTGCCAGAAATCGCAGCGCCGCTTCGATTTTCGGTCCCATGCTGCCGGGCAGAAAATGTCCTTCGGCGGCATAGCGCCGCAATGTCGCAGCGCGCACCCACCGCAGCGGCTGCTCGTTCCACTGGCGATAGTGCAG
>DAOTWI010000905.1:0-6091 GCA_034436075.1 Roseiflexus sp. | reverse complement strand
CGGTTGCATCGCGTCGCCGCCAGACAGCCCACCAGAGCGCCGCCAGCGTCGCCGGAACCAGCGCAAGCCCGGTCAGGATTGCCGGATGGCTGACAAACTCGCCAAGTTTGATGAAGTACAGCCCGAAATTATCGTCCGGTTGATGGCGGACGCACAGCGCATAGTTGTTGTCGAACGTCGCCAGCGGGGGCCAGCCGAAAATCGGTCCGGGACGCGCAACGCGCATCGGGTTGGGGGGCGGAAAGGGTTGCTGGTCGCTCGGGCAGATGTACGGTCCGGCAACCCGGTTGACCGTATCGCTCGTCGGGAACGGACGTTCCGGGTACCCTGGCAGCCAGAAGACCAGCGCCACGACCGCGATGCCAAGCGCCGCCAGCGCCGCCATTCCCGGTCTCCACACCTTCCAGAAGAACGCCAATGCAACCAGCGGCGCGAAGATCGCCATGTACAGAAAGAACGTCTCCATCGTCACGAACATGAACGCCAGCGCCAGCGCGACCACATACAGCCACAACGGGCGGCGGGTGGTCGCATAGCGCACCGCGCCGATCAGCGCCAGCAACTCGAACAGGATGGTGTAGGGATCGTGGCGGAGGAAGCGCGCAATATACATAAACGCGGGAGAGACGAGGATGTAGACCGACGCAAGCAACGCTGCGCTGCGCCCAAGCTCGCGGCGCAACAGGTATGGCAGCATCACCAGCGCAATGCCGAACAGCGCCGGGCCCAGGCGCGCAGTTGCATCGCTGACGTTGAAAAAGAAATAGATCAGCGCGCCGAAGAAGTAGAGAAACGGTCCATGCAGCAGCGGGTCGTGGACGTATCCCTTGCCGTGGAAGACCAGCCACGAAAATTGGGCGTGCAGCGTCTCATCGTGATGAAGCGCACGGTCGCCCAATCCCCACAGGCGCGAGATCACCGCCAGCAGAAGGATGACAAGATAGGCGGCCTGTTCGAGCGAGATCGTCGCGGCGCGCGGGCGCGTCGGTGCGGAAGATGCGCTGTCGCCAGACGGTGCAATGACCTGTGGCGGAAGTTCGGCAATCGACATGGTTCGTAGCTCAATGACCTCCGGTATTCAGCCACGGCGAGATTGTACACGATACATGAGAGGAACCGCAAATTACAGCATCATTGGCGCCGGGCGTTGGCTGAGCCTGTCGAAGCCAACGTCTGGCGCAGGACAGTCAACCAGTATTGCACTATCTTGATCGCCCGGTGAGAGTCACGCTAGAGGTCACGAATATGCCAGGTTTCTCAGCCGCACGAGATCGATCAGATGAATGGCGTCGTCATCGACCCGGATCAGTCCGGCGGCGCGAAAATCGCCAATGGCTTTGGTGACCGTCTCACGGTGCGATCCGATCAACTCGGCGAGTTGCTGATGCGTCGAACGCACCGTTGGCGGCTGATCCCGCCGTTCCGCCCACAGACCGAGCAGCGCCGCCGCCAGGCGTTGCGGCACGCTCTTGAAGGCGATGTCGGCCAGCTTGCGCTCAATGGCGCGCAGCCGCCGGCTCATAACGTTCATAAACGTCAAGGCGAGCGACGGTTGATCGCGCAGCACGCGGCGTAACGTCTCGCGGTGAACGATGCCGACTGTGCACGGCGTGACGCTGATCGCATAACTGTCGTGGTGCGACCCTTCCACCAGCGTCACCTCGCCGAAGACTGCTGGCGCGTCGAGGATCATTACAGTAAGCGCGCGTCCTTCGGGCGAGATGGTGTAGAGCCGAACCCGTCCCCGGTAGAGCAGGTACATGTCCGCCCCTGGGTCCTCCAGACCGTAGAACAAATGCCCGGCGGGACGCTGAACCGCTGCAATCTCGCCGTGGATGTCGCGCAGCGCCGACATCAACTGCGGGAAGAGATCGGCATCGGTAATGACATCGACCGGCGGCGGATCAGGCGTGGTCACGCTCAGGCTCCAGTTCGCGAAGGTGCCAGCAGTCGTTATGCGTGATCAATTGCCACTCCAGCCGCCCGTCGCGGCTCGTTTTCTGGCGCCAGTGGGTGATAGCAGTATTCTGCACATGGAACGCATTCCGCCCGCGTGCATGAGGTCCAAGCCCCAGCATGAAGAGGAACGACACTTCGATGATGCCGCCGTGACAGACAGCCACAATGGTCTGCCCGTGATGGCGGTTAATCAACCGCTCGAGCGCCGCCGAGGCGCGAAACTGAAAACTTGCCCAGCTTTCGCCGCCGGGGGCGATGGGAGTGAAATACTCTTTGAAGAACAGGGTCATCTGCGGGAAACGGGCGCGCGCTTCGTCGATGTGCATGCCATCCGCCTCGCCAGGACGCAGTTCGTGAAGGTCGTCGTCCCAGTGGATCGGCAGATTGAGCGCCTCTGCTACCGCTTCGGCGGTCATTCGGGCGCGCGGCAACGTGCTGGCATATAGGACATCGGCGGCGATCTCGCCGCGCTCAAGGCGGCGCGCCAGCGCGTGAACCTGCGCGACGCCCCGATCCGTCAACCCCCGGTCGCCGTGCATCCCGCCCATGATCGGTTCGACATTGGAAAACGCCTCACCATGGCGAATCAAATACAGGTTGGTGATCATGATAACCTCGGATGAGGATGATTATATGTGGTTCCATGGGTCGAGACGTTGCAATGCAACGTTTCGACCGGCGGATTGCAACGTTTCGACCGGCGGATTGCAACGTCTCGACCGGCGGATTGCAACGTCTCGACCGGCGCAATGCAACGAACTGCGCATCGTGCCATCCCTACTCGCGTGTTGCAACATCATGTCACGACCGGTAACGATGTCACATCCCTGATTATGCCCGTCTGGCAGAAACCAGCGCAAACGCGCCGCGCCAGAGGGTCATGATCGCCAGGACGGTGATGAATGTCACCAGCGCAAACGAGAGCGGGATGGTCGTCTGCCGGATCAACGCGCGCAGTCCGAGACTGACGGGCCAGGCGATGAGCCAGGTCAGCGCAGTGCTCGCCAGCATTCGCAGCGGCGCTCTGGTGACGTCGGCGCGATACGCGCCGAACAGCGGCGCCATGGCAACCCACCCGATAATGAACGGCGCCGCCGTCTCGGCAATCTGTGCCAGCGCCGTCAATCCGGCCTCCTCGCCGTGGCTGGCGCGCCCAATGGCTGCAAAGATCAGCAGCGCCACTGCGTCGCCAATGACCAGAAACGCGATTCGGCGCCCGGTGGCTGATGAATGATGGGACTGTTCGTGGAGCGCCATCACCATTCCTTCCTGCGGAATCCGTCTGTCGGCGCACGGTACTCGCGTGCCGATGTTTCCCTTCCAGGCAGTATACCATGCAATCTACGGTCGCCGCAGGGTGATGATCGTCGCTTCGGGCGGGCAGAGGAGTCGCAGCGGCGCGCCGCCAAGCCCGCGCGATACGTAGAGGGTCAGCCCTTCGACCTCATACACGCCGATGACGTAGCGTTTTCCATAGCGCGGCAGGGTGAAGGGACCGAGCAGCGGAAGACGCAGGTGCCCGCCGTGCGTATGCCCCGACAGTTGCACGTGAATGCCGGCATGCGCTGCGCTCTCCGCCACATCAGGGGCGTGGGAGAGGAGCAGTTTGAACCCCTGCGACGGCACGCCACGCAGCGCCCGGCGTAGCGACGGTCGCCCGTCCCACACATCGTCGATGCCGATCAGCCACAGATGGCCGCCGTTCCACGACAACCGGCGGTGTTCGTTCAGCAGCAGCGGAATGTCTGCCAGCGTCAACGCAGCGTGCAGGTCTGCCAGTCCTTCCCAGTGGTCGTGGTTGCCTGGCACGGCATAGACGCCAAGCGGCGCGTGCAATCCACGCAGCATCCGCGGCACATCGGGAATCGCCCAGTGATGGGTGACGATGTCGCCGGTGAGCGCGATCAGGTCGGGGCGCTCGCGCTGCATCTGCTCGACGCCCCACGCCAGGTTCGCCTCGCTGTAGCGGAAACCGAGGTGGCTATCGGTCAGTTGACCGATGCGCAACCCGTCGAGTTCCGGCGGCAGCGCCGGGATGCGCAGGGTCACACGTTCCAGAGTCGGGCGCGCCGGTTCACCCAGGAGCATGTGACCGAGCGCCGCAACACCGAACGCTCCCCCCGCCGCCGCGACGCGCCAGCCGAACAGACCGACTCCCGCAAGCCCGGCGACGGTCGCTGCTGCGCCAAGTCCGAGCCAACCCCGGTTGACGTGCAGTTTTGTTTCTTCGATGGTCTGGCGCCCGCGCAATGCCCGCCGCTTGCGTGGCCGCACTTTCAGTGCGTGCGGTTCGTGCGGGTGTATTTCAATGGGCACGTGATATTCCTTTGCCGGGATGAATACTGATTTTGGTGCAGTCAAGAGTGTCATGCGATTGACTCCGAGAACTGAGAACTGAGAACTGAGAACTGAGAACTGAGAACCAGAGATTAGGAGTTAGAAGTTAGAAGTTAGAAGTTAGAAGTTAGAAGTTAGAAGTTAGAAGTTAGAGCCGTCTTCCGCCTTCCCACGTTCAACGTGCAACGACCACCTGCCGCCTTCCCACGTTCAACGTGCAACATTCAACGTGCAACGACCACCTTCCACCTTCGCACCTGCCGCCTTCCCACGTTCAACGTGCAACATTCAACGTGCAACGACCACCTTCCACCTTCGCACGTTCAACATTCAACCTGCAACGGTTCCGCCTGCCGCCTTCCCACGTTCAACGTGCAACATTCAACGTGCAACGACCACCTTCCACCTTCGCACCTTCAACGTGCAACGTGCAACGACCACCCGCAACCCTCTCGCCTCTTGCCTCGCTCCTCGCACCTCCCCCAGCATACCACACGAAGTTTACAATTTGATGATTACGCTCTGACATACGATGCCATCTGCGTCTCAGGTTGGGCTTCGACCGTATGTGCTATACTTTGGGCATATGCGCGACAGATACGACAACGACACCACCAACCGGCAGGCGCGACGACGCGCGTACACTGGCGACACGATCGTTATGCGGCGCGCACAAGTTGCCGCGCCTCTCGCCCGCCGCAGTGTGTGGCGGCGCATCCGGCGAACGCTGCTGCTGATCGGCGTTCTGCTGGCGGCGCTCATCGCTCTGTTCTACTGGCAATTCGCGGCCGCCGTCGCGCCGTTGATCGTCGCCGATGCGCGCCCGTTCCCGCCGATCAACCCGCCCGCCACGGGGGTCAATGTGCTGCTCATCGGCGTCGATGAGCGCCCCGATCACCCGGAAGAAGGGGTGCGCAGCGACACCCTGATCGTCGTTCACCTCGACACGGTCGGCCGGCGGGTCAGCCTGCTCTCCATCCCGCGCGACACGCGCGTTGATGTGCGCGACATCGGTCCTGCCAAGATCAATGTCGCCTATGGGCACGGCTACGCAGCTGCCAGAAAACTCTACGGCGAGGAGACGACGCCAGCGCAGGGGGGCATGGCGCTCGCTGCCGAGACCGTCGGGCAGTTTCTCAATCTTCCCATTCACTACACGGCGCAGATCAATTTCGAGGGGTTTGCGCGCGTGATCGATGCGCTTGGCGGTGTGACCATCGACGTGCCGCGCCGGATTGTCGATGATGCCTACCCGACCCCCGATTTCGGCACAGTGCGCGTCGAGTTCGAGCCTGGTCCGCAGCGGATGGACGGGGCGCGCGCGCTGATCTACGCCCGCACCCGCCATGCCGACAGCGACTTCGGGCGCGCCGAACGGCAGCAACAGGTGATTCGCGCCATCGTTGACGAACTGCGCGCCCGCGGTCCTATCGGCGCGGCGCTCCTTTTGCCGGCGCTCGGTCAGGCGCTCGATGGCGCATTCACAACCACCATGCCGTTATCGCGCCCTGATATGCTGTTGGGAATGGCGTGGATCGCAACCGGGCTCGACCCGGCGGCAATCGGGCAGCACCGCATTGCGCCCGACACCGCGCCCAACTTCCGTGAAATCGGGTCTGACATTCTCTGGGACCCGGCGGACGTGCGCGAGGTGGTGCGCGATTTCCTGGCGACGCCCGGCGTTGAAACCGAAGCTGCGCGCATTCAGGTGCTGAACGGCGCCGGCATCGCCGGACTGGCGCGGCGCGTCAGCGGCGAACTGGAGTCGGCGGGATTCACCGTCGTGCCTGCCGCC
>DAOTWI010000904.1:0-11134 GCA_034436075.1 Roseiflexus sp. | reverse complement strand
GGCGGGGTGGCAAGGGGGGCGCAAGCGTGTGCCGCAAACGGTCAAATTATGGTAAGATTAAAGCAATCAGCGTATTGCGTGTGCAAGCGCACTTCAGGCGTAAGGTATGAGGCATATCGGAAAAGACAGGCGATCAACACGCTCTGTTGCCCATTAATTTGCAGTTGTTTATCCTCCTAGAAGCGCGCAATACAGGTGTGACTGTGTGATGGTCTATGTGCTGGATTCCAGAACTGTTCATCGATATGCAGGCGTTTGCGACAACCCGGCGCCGATCCGGCGACATGCACTGATGTTCTGAGAGCGCAATGCAGCATACCGACTGCTTCATATTCCAGGCTGTGACCAGCGCCGCGATCCGCTCTGGGAGGCGCTGTTTCTTTTTGCCACAACCTGGTTAGCGATATCTGTCAGGCGCACCAGCTGTGTTCATCCTGATTCCGATAGTGAACGACGGTATGGAGATCGCGCTCATCTCCTGGGCTCTGGTGATCAGCGGCAGTGCGGCGATTGTGCTCGCGCTCGCCATGCTGCAACATCGCGACGCCAGCGATCATATCGCGTTTGCGCTTTTGATGATCGCTGGCGCCATCTGGTCATGGGGGTATTTTCTTCAGATCAATGCCCTGTCTTCCGACCTCGCCCTGGTCGCGCTGCGGATCAGGTATCTTGGCATTGTCAGCGTGCCAGCATGCTGGCTCTGGTTTGTCCTGACCTACACCGACCGCATCGACCGTTTGACGAAGCGCCAGGCGGCTGCGCTGGCATTCTTTCCAATTCTTACCCTGATCGTGAACATCACCAACGACTGGCATGGACTGTTCTACCAGAGCCTCAGCGTGACGCCGCCAGACGTGCTGCCCCGCCTGAGATTCGAGCCTGGTCTGTGGTACTGGTTCAATGTAATTTATTCATACACCCTCATTCTTACCGGCATCGGGCTGCTGATCCATTTCTGGCGAAGCGCGCTGCACCTGCATCGCGCGCAGATTGCGCTGCTGATCGGCTCCTTGCTCTGCATGACCATTATCACTCTGGCATTCTATATCAGTGAGCAATTCAAAGGTCTCCTCGATATCACCCCTATCCTGCTCACAGTGAACGGCATCTTCTTCTACCTGGCGCTATTCCGTCCCAGACGCCTCGATACGCGCCCGATCGCGTATACGCACCTTTTTGAGCAATCGAGTGACGGCGTCCTGGTCTTCGATGGGCAGGGAACGATTATCGACTGCAACCCGGCAGCGCGTCGTCTGCTCAGTCTATCGAATCCTGTCGGGCAACCGGTACGGGATGCGCTGCGCCGCTGGCCCCAGCTGGCGCAATACTGTTTGGAAGCCTCTTTGGATGAACCCATTCGCGTGGAACGTGGCGCGCAGACGATCGATGCACGCTGTACCGCGGTGCATGACCGTCGTGGACAGCAGAGCGGATATATGCTGACGGTGCGCGATGTGACCGACCAGTGGCGGATGCAACAGGCGCTCGCGGCAAGCGAAGCGGCGCTGCGTGAGGAACGTCGCATGTTCGTTGGCGGTCCAACCGTCATCTTTCGCTGGGAAGCGCGCGAAAAGTGTCCTGTTTCCTACGTGTCGCCCAACGTGCAGGAACAATTCGGGTATGCGCCCAACGCATTCATCGAGGGCGGGTTAAACTACCTCTCGTTGATCCATCCCGACGACCGCCAACGCATCCAGAACGAGATCGACGACCATGTCCGCCAGACGGCGACCTGGTACCGCCAGGAGTACCGGTTGCGGCGCGCTGATGGCGAGTACCGTTGGGTTCAAGATCACACCACAGTTGTCTACAATGAGCAGCACAAACCAGTCTGCTTCCTTGGCTATATTCTCGATGTGACCGAGCAAAAGCGCATCGAAGCCGAGCGGATCGACATCGAGCGCCAGTTGCAACACACCCAAAAACTGGAAAGCCTGGGATTGCTGGCGGGCGGCGTCGCCCACGATTTCAACAATCTGTTAATGGCAATCATAGGCAACCTCGACCTTGCGTCGCTGACGCTTGCCAGAACATCAGCATCCTACCAGCATGTGCGCAATGCCATGCTGGCGACCCGTCACGCCGCCGGGTTGACGCAGCAACTGCTGGCGTATGCCGGGAAGGGAAGCAATCAACGCACCGAGGTCGATCTCACCAGGATCGTCGAAGGGATGACGGATATGCTGCGCGTATCGGTCGGACGGCAGACGTGCCTCGAATTGCAGCTTGATCCGCATCTTCCGACATTCCAGGCTGATCCTTCGCAAATCCAGCAGATTGTGCTCAATCTGATCCTCAATGCGGCTGAAGCGCTTCCGCCCGATGGCGGAATCATCCGCCTGCACACCAGCATCCACTTCTGCGATGAGGCGTTTCTGGCGGCAAACCGCATTGACGACCAGTTGCCGCCGGGCGATTACCTTGTGCTGGAAGTCGCCGACACAGGATGCGGCATGGACGAAGAAACACAGCGTCGCATGTTCGATCCCTTCTTCACTACCAAGACGATGGGGCGCGGTCTGGGCATGTCGGCAATGCTCGGCATTGTGCGCAACCATCACGGCGGGATCATGGTTGACAGCGCTCCCGGTCGCGGCACGACGATCCGTGTCCTGTTTCCGCCGCTGCCAATCGAAAAACCGCACGAAGATTCCTTTGATCAGGCGCCAATGGCAACGTCTGAGTCTGCGACGATCCTTGTGGTGGACGACGAAGCCGATGTGCGCGATGTCACGGCGCGCCTGCTCATCCACCTCGGCTTCCGCGTGATCGCGGTTGCTGATGCAGAAGCGGCTGTCCAGACAGTGAAGGAACACCCATCGGATATTGCATGCGTGCTCCTCGACGCCAATCTTGGAGACTTCGATGGACCGTCCACATTGCGCGCGCTGCGCGTGATTGCTCCGCATGTGGCCGTGGTGGTTGCAAGCGGGTATAGCCAGCGCGACATTCTGGATCGGCTTGCAGACGCGACGATCGAAGGCTTTCTGCAAAAACCATACCAGATGACCGAACTGTACGGCGCAATCCAGCGCGCTATACGCCAGACGGTTACGGCGACTGTTCCTGAGCCGCTTTCAGACGCTGATGCAACCCCTGAAGCGCAATGAACGCCGGGCGCGGACTCCAGTCGGGATTGAGCAACCCAAATGACGCCTGTTCGTGGTTCGGATTCCCCTGCGCGCCCCACAGCACCGCAAAGTTCATGTTCCATAAGAACATCGCTCCAACCCACGGGCGCCCTTCCTCATCACGATACTGTTCATACACGCGGGTGATCGCCCGAACGATGTACTCCGCTTGATCCTCGAACGTCAGCAGGTTGCCAAACTCAAACCCTGGCGTGTTGTTCGGCGTCGCCCAGCCGTATTCGGTGATCCAGATCTGACGATCGCCAAGACCGTGCTCAATCATCAATGCGCGCACATTCTCGACATGGCGGAAGTAGTGGGTCGGATGGTCGTTCCAACCCGGACGATTGCCGGGCAATTCAGGGTAGAGCCAGTCAGGAGCGTTTGCCGCGCCGCCCGGATGCACTGCCTGCGCGTCGAAATAGTCGCGGATCATGCCGTCTTTGTAGGTGTACATTGCGCGGAGATACTCACTATCGGGAATGGCGCGCTCCGGGTCGAATACGCCAGTGGATGCTGGCGCCGCCGCCAGCACGTAGATGTTGGGATTGATCGCCTTGATGCGGCGGTAACACTCCGCCAGGATTTCAACGTATCGTCCCGGGTCCTCCGGCGTGACGCGACCGCCATTCTCGACTGCCAGGTTCGGCTCGTTCCAGATCTCGATAGCAGCGATGCGGTCGCCGTACCGTTCCACCATGGCTGCGACAAAATTGCCCATGACTTTCGGATCACTCGGCTTGCCACCGTTTCCGGGAGGGTAGAACGACGGCGATTGGACGATGTTCACCAGCAGTTTCAGGTTGCTGACGGATACGTCGGCGACGATGTTGTCCAGTTCATCCCAGTAATAGACGCCGGGCGCGGCTTCGATGTCTTTCCAGTGCACCTGCTGCCGCACCCAGTCGAAACCGGCGATCTTCGTCAGCATCAGCACCCGGCTGCGGTCGGTGTAATACAGGTGCGCTACCACACCGAATTGCAGCGCAGATGTGCGGAGAAAGCGCGGCCGCGGCGTTGCGGAGACTGGCGTAGCCGTCGCCGCCTGCGCCCCTGGCGTGCTGCTCGACGGCGGCTGAACTGCGGTTGTGGGGCGCGTCCCGCCCGGATCGGGCCGGGTCAGTGGATTGGGCGTCGCTGATCCGCAGGCGGTCAGCAGTGCGACGATAAGCCCATACCACACGATCCGGCGCCACAAACGAATATCAGTACGATGCATAGTGACGATGCTTTCCTCACCGAATCCTTATCTCAGCGATGCATCACAACGGCTAAAGCGCACGTATTATAAGCAACGTGATAGTTCTGGCAAAACAAAAGTTTTGGCAACGAGAGACGAGCAGTCTGAGACGATCTGAATCCTCCAGCAGGCTCAAACCGGCATCAGAACAGTGACATCGACTTCCAGAGTATAATTCAGAGAGAAAGAGAACACCATGCAGGCGACCGGGGAACTCATGGCTGAATCGACCGCCACCGAAGTGCAGCAACTGATGACCGAAGGGCGCGCCGCAGCCCTGGCAGGCGACACGTTTACCGCACGCACGCGATTTCGCCGCGCTACCGAACTCGACAGCGAGAATGTCGAGGCATGGATCGGTCTGAGCAGCGTGGTTCCGATCCTCGCCGAGAAGCGCGAGTATCTGCAACGCGCACTGGCAATCGACCCGACCAACGCCGAAGCCGCCGCCAGCCTGGCGTATGTTGAGAAGTTGCTGGCGGAAGGGTTGCAGATCGCGCCGTCACATCGTCGCCAGGAACGGCAGGCGAGCGGCGATGCCTCGCCGCTGCTCTCCGCCCCGGAACCGCCAAAGCCAGCCGTCGAGGTCACGTACTGCTATGCCCACCCCGACCGCGAGACCGGACTGCGCTGCGTGCAGTGCAATCGCCCGATCTGCGGTTCGTGCGCCCAAATGACCCCGGTCGGGCAACTGTGCCCGGAGTGCCGCAAAGCGCGCCGTCCGCCGCACTATCAGGCGGACCTGTCGCACATGCTGATCGGCGGCGTCACCGGGTTCTTTGCGGCGCTGATTGGGTCTGTGCTGGTCGTGGCGCTTGGCGGCGTGCCGTTTCTGGGGCTGTTCCTGGCAATGCTGGCGGGACCGCTCACCGGCGCGCTGACGACGCGGATCGTCGAGCAGTTGACCCGCAAACGCGGCAGGGCGATGCAGGCAGCCGTCGGCGTTGGATTGGGACTTGGCGCGTTACCGCTCCTCGGATTCGGCGTGATCGCCCTGTTGAACGGCGCCTTCCTGCAACTGCTGCTGATCGGGTTGTGGGTGACGCTGCTGATCGTCACGGCGGTTGCCCGGCTGAGGTAAGCTGGAATGGGACACGGATACCTTTAATTTTTTGATCCGTGTGAATCCGTAAAATCCGTGCCAATCCGTGTGCTATTCGGAAATAGCACACGGATTGACACGGATGAGACGGATTGGCACGGATTATTTTTTGGTTCGTGTGAATCCGTCGCATCCGTGTAAAGCTGTAGGTGACTCTGCTGATCGTCACAGCCGTTGCGCGACTGAGGTAGGCTGGAATAGGACACGGATAACTTTAATTTTTTTGATCCGTGTGAATCCGTAAAATCCGTGCTAATCCGTGTCCTATTCGGAAATAGCACACGGATTGACACGGATGAGACGGATTGGCACGGATTATTTTAATTGATTAATCCGTGTCCTATTCCAACGGTGACGTGTCTTCACGGATCTGTTTTTTCCGCTTCCGATCGTTCGTGAAGATTTTGCGCACGAGCGATGGCTCCGGTCCGAAGTTGAGCAGCAGGCCCACTTCCATGTTGGTCGCTTTCAGGTAGTTGAGCAGTTGCGCCTCGTGTTCGGGATGCAATGCTTCAGCCGCCTTCAGTTCGACGATGACGCACCCTGCGACGATCAGATCGGCAAAATATTCGCCAACCAGCAGACCGTCATAGTATACCTTGATCGGCGCCTGCTGCTGGACGCTGAAACCCCGGCTGGTCAGTTCATGCACCAGCGCGTTTTCGTACATCTTCTCCAGGAAGCCGTAGCCAAGTGAATTGTACACCTTGTAGAACGCCTGGATGATTTCAGAGGTGATCTCCTCATGCAGCATCGTAGCCTCCTGGGTTGGCGGAATAGGACACGGATACACACGGATGGGACGGATTGGCACGGATGATTTTTATTATTAATCAGTGTCCATCCGTCGCATCCTTGTCCATCCGTGTGCTATTTCTGAATAGGACACGGATACACACGGATGGGACGGATTGGCACGGATCAGTTTATTTATTAATCCGTGTCCATCCGTCGTATCCGTGTCCATCCGTGTGCTATTATGGAAAAGGGCGCGCGATTGACACGACGAATTCGTTTCCAGCGACGAACAGTTCTGGCTCTCGACCGGTCGCCTGCCGGACCAACCGGATGGCGCGATACACGCCGCTGCCGACGCCAGTGACCAATCCCCAGCGGCTGAACAGGGTGTACACCGTGGGGTTGCGCAGCACATGGGCCGCCCCCATCTGAATGGCGTCAATCGTGACGGTGTTGGGCAACCCGCCTGGCGTGCGGATTTCTACGCGGTCGTCAAACACAAAAACCCGCACAGGTGCGGTGATCGTATAGTCGCGGTGTGCCAGGGCATTGACCAGCAACTCGCGGAGTGCCTCCTGCGGCAGTTCGGGGAAGACCTCCGGATCAAAGTCACGAATGCGGTGCGCGGTTGCCAGATGAATGTTTAGAAAGCGTCTGGCATCTTCCAGAATGTCGAGCAAACGACCACCGATCTGCTTGGCATCGGAGGGCGCTGCGCTGAGATCGGTTCCCGGAATGCGCGCCGCCGCCAGATGCGACTGCGGAAGGAAGTGCTGCGGATCGTAACCGAAAAAAAGCATGGCTGCCACGGTGGGGCGGATCGTCCCTGCGTGTTCGCGGGCAAGACGCAACTTTCGCAACAAAGTCTCAAGCCCGCCGCTTTCTTCCACTGAACGCTGATATGCCTGCTGCATAAAGCGTTCGATGGCGCTGCCATCCAGATCAGTCAGCGTCGCCTGCACCAGGAGCGTTTCATCGTAGTAGAGGCTCTCAGCGGATTGAAACAGACGCAGCAATTCCTGGCGCGAAGCGCGGCGGCAGCCAGAGCTGGTGCGGATGAAGAAATCGCCGCGCTGCTTCATTTGATAAGGCCGCTGATCGCCCTTGGGTACATTGACGATGAGTACAGCGCAACCTCCCTCGTCACGCACGGTCTCCTGCACGACGGTGATCGGCGGCTCGCAGTTGTTGTAGGCGATCTGGTCTGCGCGCTGCGCCAGGCGGTCCGGGTCGGTCACACCGGCGATGCGCCCCTCGTCGGTGACGCCGAAGATGAGTTGCCCGCCATCGGTGTTGGCGAACGCCACCAATTCTGCCGCGATGTCGTCGGTATGCACCTCGGCTTCCTTGAACTCGGTGTGCAGGTTTTCACCGCGTTGAATGCGGTCGAACAATTCCTCGAGAGTCATAGGTTTATCGTGAATATCCGTGGCAATCCGTGTTCCATTCATAGCACACGGATTGCCACGGATGTTACGGATTTGCACGGATATATAAAAACAATCCGTGGCAATCCGTCGTATCCGTGTCCATCCGTGTTCCATTCATAGCACACGGATTGCCACGGATGTTACGGATTTGCACGGATAATATAAAAATAATCCGTGGCAATCCGTCGTATCCGCGCCAATCCGTGTCCTATTCCGATCCGTGTCCTATTCCGAAAGCCTCACGCCCTGCCGTACACCGGGATCGCCGCGCCGCTGATGATGCGCGCGTCGGGACCAGCGAGGAACAGGATAACGCGCGCAATCGCCTCTGGCGCCACCCAGCGGCTGTGGTCAGCGTTCGGGTCGGCGGCGCGATTGGCGGGTGTATCAATGACGCTGGGCAGGATGGCGTTGACGGTGATGTTCGAGTCGCGCAGTTCGGCGGCAAGCGCCTCGGTCAGTTGCAGCACTGCGCGCTTGGCGGATCCGTATGCCGCCACATTTCTGGCGCTTTGCGTCGCTGTGCGGCTGCTGACGTTGACAATCGATCCGCCGCCGCGCCCCAGCATGTGCGGCACGGCTGCCGCGCTCGAAATGACCGCGGTTTTGAGGTTGATATCGAGTTGCTGCTGCCAGAGCGACCAGGGGGTGCGATGCACCGGTTCGCCGCCAGCAAAGCCCCCGGCGACATTCACCAGAATGTCGATGCCGCCATACGCGCTGGCGACCTGTCCATACGCCTGCTGCACCGCCGCCTCGTCGGTCAGATCGAGCCGTGCACCGTCTAGCGTCGCGCCGGCTGGCAGGGCGAGGCGCTGCTGCAGGCGGTCAAAGTCTTCTGCGGCCACATAGGGAACCCAGACGGTCGCACCCGCGTCGAGCAACACCTGAACGACAGCGCCGCCGAGTGCGCCGGCGCCGCCGGTGACAATCGCGATCTTTCCTGCAAGCATCATCCGCGACCCATTTCTAGAGCGTTTCTCGGAAACGCTGGCGCAAAGGCGCGAAGGCGCAAAGGTGCATCCTTGCGCCCTTGCGCCTTCGCGTCAATGAAGCTACGACATTGGCACCTGCGGGACGATCATCCCCTCGATGCGTTCGAAGATCTCCGGGATCGAATGGCCGGTGATCGTCAAGCCGTGGTTCTTCAAGCCAATGACCGCGCGCGACGGATCGGGCGCCTGGCGCACCAACTCCGCCACTTCGGCTGCCAGTTCATAGGTGCCGCACGGGTAGTTCACCTGCGTTGACGGAATCGGATCGCGCCACCAGGCGTGAATATGGATAATCGCCTGAACCTGCGGGTGTTCGCGGTAGATCATGTAGTGCTCAATGGCGTCGACCGACACACGGCGCGGTTCGATATGCGGCGGCACGCTCAGGTTGATCTGAAGATTTTCCGGGTCGTACCCCGTCACCAGCAGAATATCGCGCCCGACGACATCAAGGCGGCTCTTATCGACCCCCGACGCCGACATCCAGAAATACTCCGGGTTGTGCAGCGCGCGGGCGCTCAGGTTGCCATAACTGAGACCGCCAATGCCGTACAGCCGCTTGACGTGGCGTAGTTCGCGCTCCGACAGATACTCCTGGATCGGGATGGCTGCCGGGAGCAACCCCATGCTGTCGAGTTTCCTGCCCGCCCAACTGATCTGGCGGGTGGCTTCATCGCCGTTCCAGAGGTGATCCGGCAGGTCGGGCATGAACTTGTTGTTGATCACCAGATGGCTGCACGCCAGCGGTTGAATGCGCCGGTAGATCTGGTCGAAGAACGTCTGTTCGCCACCGTCGAGGCGCACGGTGTAGTGACCCTGTTCGATGGTGACGAAATGGCTTTCGAGCACGCCATCGACGCGCGTGTTGTAGATGACCATATTCGCCAGCGAGCGCACAATGAGCGGATAGGCCGCCTTCATCACATCACGCTGATTCTCTTCGCCCTCGACAATCGTCACGACGAAGGTTCCCTGCCCGCGACGATGAATCGGTCGCGGACGGTCGATGTCGCACAGGTTCAGCACCAGGCGCGCCGGCGGCGACTCAACCGCTTCGTCGTTGCCTGGCGCATCGGCGGCGATGAACGCATGGCCGTGGCGTTCCAATGCCGCACACAATCCTTGAGCAAACCAGAGAACAAAGGCGTTTTGCGTGTTTCCGGCGGTTGTAAAGGTCAGATGTTCATCCGGGGCAAGCCGCAGCCCCATCAATGGCGTCCAGGCATCCTGATGCATGGCAGTTCCTCGAAGCTGTTGCAACGTATCGTGCAGCCTGCTCGTCTGCATAAAATCTCACGCAAGGATAGCCGCACCGGGCGCACCTGTCAAATTGGCAGGGCTTACGCGGTCGCCTTACGGACGAGCCGCGTGGCGGGCTCTTTTTGCCTCCGGCGGAGCGGCACGTGTCTTCTTTTGCGGTGCGGTGCGGCGGCTTTGTCGCCGCACCGCACCACCTTGATGGGAGCGCCACGCTGCCGCAGGCTCTGGCGAAGCCAGAACATGCGCCACCGCGTAACTCCTGTCAAATTGAGAGGGTTTCGGTCACATCCTCCTCGGCGCGCTCGCGGGCGGAGCCGATCGAGAAGTATTTCGCTTCCGGGTGATGAATGACGATGGCCGCCGTGCTTTGCTCCGGCGTCAACTGCCAGGCTTCCGTCAAAGAGACGCCAATCTGATCGGCTGGCAGCACACGGAATAACTTCTCGTGCTCCTCGAGGTCCGGGCAGGCGGGGTAGCCCCACGAGTAGCGTTTGCCCTGCGTTCCTTTCAGCCCCAGGTGCTGGCGGATAAGGCGGTTCGTGTATTCGGCGAGCGCCTCTGCCAGCGATACGCCCAAACCGTGAATGAAGTAGGCGCGCGAGTAGTCGCCGGCGTGTTGCAGCGCCTCGGTCAGGTCATCGACCTTGCGCCCCATCGTGACGATCTGCAGCGCCACCACGTCGTACTCGCCGCTCTCGCGTGAGCGGAAGTAGTCGGCAAGGCAGAGTCGTTCGCGCTCCGGTTGGCGCGGGAAGACGAAGCGCGTCAATTCGCGCGGCTGCGCGCCGTTCAGCGTCGAAGGCGGGTCGTACACGATCACGTCGTGCCCGTCGCTCTGGCAGGGGTAGTAGCCGTACACCACCTGTGGTTCGAGCCAGCCGTCGCGTTCCGCCTCGCGCACCAGGTCGCGCACTTTTACGTCAAAATCCGCTTTCAGGCGCTCCCATTCCGCGCCTTTGGCGTTTTTGGCGCCCCATTGCAGGCGATAGAGCGCGTTGCGGTCCAGGCACTCGACCACGTCCGCCAGTTTGATGCGCCGAACAACCTTTGCGCCCCAGAACGGCGGCGTGGGAATCGGCACATCGGTGCGCACCGCCGAGCGCACCTTCGATGTATCGCTCAACGTCGCGCGCCCGATGTCCGCCAGCGCCACGCGCCCGCGCTGCTTCTTGCCAAGCGCCTCGGCGGCTTCTGCCTTCGTGCGCTCAACAAACGCCCCGCGGGTTGCCGGGTCCGCC
>DAOTWI010000903.1:0-2057 GCA_034436075.1 Roseiflexus sp. | reverse complement strand
CCCGTTGGGCGCCGCAATGGCGCGCCCTGGTTCTCATCACAGGGCGCCATTAGAACGGCGAAGAGATGGATATGTCCTTCGTGTTCCTTCGTGATCTTCGTGGATCACGCGCAGGAGATGAGAGATGTCTCGCGGTCAATTCGATGATGATGAAATCTTAGGGAAAGCCTACGACGCAACACTGGTGCGCCGTCTGGGGGTGTTTGTCGCGCCGTACTGGCGGCGGCTCGCGCTGGCGACGGCGCTGATGTTCGGCGGGGCAGCGGTGGAACTTGCGCCGCCGTTCCTCGTCAAGCAGGCGATTGACGGTCCGATCGCCGCGCGCGATCCGGCTGGCGTCCTGCCGCTCTTCGGGTTGTATGCCGCCGCGCTGCTGGCTGCCTTTGGCTTCCGCTACGGTCAGACCTACATTGTGCAGTCGGTCGGGCAGCAGGTGATGGTCGATATTCGCACCCGCATTTTCAGCCATATCCAGCGCATGAGCCTGGCGTTCTTCGACCGCAACCCCGTGGGGCGGCTGATCACCCGCCTGACGAACGATGTCGATGCGCTCAATGAGTTCATTACCCAGGGAACCGTGGCGCTGCTGGGCGATCTGGTGCGTCTGTTGTTCATCGTGATCACCATGCTGTTGCTGAATTGGCGTCTGGCGTTGATTAGTTTCATCATGTTTCCGGCGGTTATGCTGGCGTCGAGCATATTCCAGCGCATCATGCGCGGCGTCTACCGGCGCGTCCGGCAGCGGATTGCGCGCATCAACGCCTTTCTGAACGAGCAGATCAGCGGGGTGCTGGTGACGCAGCTGTTCAACCGCGAAGAGCGAAGCCGCGTTCGCTTCGCTGAACTGAGCCGCGATTATCTGGCGGCGCAACTCGACTCGAACCGAACGTTTGCGGTCTTTTTCCCGCTTATCAACTTTCTTTCGATCACGGCATTGGCGTTGCTCCTCTATTTTGGCGGGCAGGCGGTGCTGGCGGATGTGGCAACCCTCGGTATGCTGGTGGCGTTCATTCAGTACACCGACCAGGCGTTCCAGCCGATCCGCCAGATTGCCGAACGCTACAACACCTTCCAGTCGGCGATGGCGTCGGCGGAACGGGTCTTCCGTGTGCTCGACACGCCCGCCACCGTGGTCGATCCTGAGCATCCGCGCTCGCTGCCATCGCCGGTGCGCGGCGAGATCGTCTTTGACAATGTGTGGTTCACCTACGACGCCGAAGCCGCCGGTCCCGACGGCTCAGGCTTGACAGACACGGACGACCGCTGGGTGCTGCGCGGCATTTCGTTTACTATTCCGGCAGGGCAGGCAGTGGCAGTGGTGGGAGCGACCGGCGCCGGCAAAACCTCGCTCGTCAGTCTGATGGCGCGCTTCTACGATATCCAGCGCGGCTCGATCACCCTCGACGGCATCGATATTCGGGAATTGCGCCAGGCGGAATTGCGCCGTCACGTCAGTGCCGTGCCGCAGGACCCGGTGTGCTTCAGCGGTTCCATCGCCTCGAATATTCGCCTGCACGACGACAGCATCAGCGATGAGCAGGTGCGGCGCGCCGCCGAGATTGCGCGCGCCGCACCGTTTATCGAGCGGCTGCCTGGCGGCTATGAGTACGAGGTGCGCGAACGCGGCAGCAACCTCTCGGTCGGGCAGCGACAGTTGCTGGCGTTTGCCCGCGCGATTGCGTTCAACCCCGAAGTGCTCCTTATCCTCGACGAAGCGACATCGAGCGTGGACACCGCAACCGAGGCGCTGATGCAGGAAGCGCTGGAACGCCTGATCCACGGACGCACCAGCATTGTGATTGCGCACCGGCTTTCGACTATTCGCCACGTGGACCGCATCCTTGTGCTGCACAAGGGACGCCTCGCGGAAGACGGCTCGCACGAAGAATTGCTGGCGAAACGCGGCTACTACTATCGCCTGTATCAACTTCAGTTTGCAGAGGAGGTGAGAGGTGAGAGGTGAGAGGTGAGAGGTGAGAGGTGAGAGGCGAGAGGTGAGAGGTGAGAGGTGAGAGGTGAGAGGTGAGAGGTGAGAGGTGAGAGGTGAGAGGTGAGAG
>DAOTWI010000902.1:0-7082 GCA_034436075.1 Roseiflexus sp. | reverse complement strand
ATTCGGTCAGTTTCTTACCGGCAGCCGCCTGCGCCGCAATCCGCGCCAGCGGCACGCCGGTGGCTTTGGCGACGAATGGCGCCGTGCGCGAGGCGCGCGGGTTGACCTCGATCACATAGACCTCGTCATCCTTGATGGCGAACTGAATGTTCACCAACCCTTTGACGCGGAGCGCCTCGCCGATGCGGATCGTTTCGTCGCGGATGATGGCGAGGTGATAGGCGCTGACCTTGTACGGCGGCATAACCATCGCCGAGTCGCCGGAATGGACGCCAGCCTCCTCGACGTGCTCCATAATGCCGCCGATCACAATGCGCTCGCCATCGCCGACGGCATCGACATCGAGTTCAAAGGCGTCTTCCAGGTAGCGGTCGATCAACACCGGTTGCCCGGCGCTGATCTGCGTCGCTTCGTGAATGTACTGCGCCAGCCCTTCATCATCATAGGCAATCGCCATAGCGCGCCCGCCAAGCACATAACTGGGGCGCACCAGCACCGGGTACCCGATCCGCTGCGCCACCCGCCGGGCAGCCTGAAGGTCGGCAGCCATGCCGCTCTCTGGTTGCATGATGTCAAGCTGCCGGAGCAGTTCGCTAAAGCGCCCACGATCCTCCGCCAGGTCGATCGCGTCTTGCGAGGTGCCCCAGATCGGCACGCCAGCCGCTGCCAGCCCCTTCGCCAGGTTGAGCGGCGTTTGACCGCCAAACTGCACCAGCATCGGCACAGGCGTTCCGGTTCCGCCGTTCCGCATGCCCGATTCGTTCTCCCAGACATTGAGCACATCTTCGAGAGTCAGCGGCTCGAAGTAGAGGCGGTCGCTGGTGTCGTAGTCGGTCGAGACGGTTTCCGGGTTGCAGTTGATCATGATCGTCTCGTAGCCGAGGTCGCGCAGCGCAAAACTGGCGTGGACACAGCAATAGTCGAACTCGACTCCCTGCCCGATACGGTTTGGTCCGCCGCCAAGGATGATCGCCTTGGATCGGTCGGTTATTGCCGACTCATCAGATGTTGCATATGTGCTATACAGGTACGGGGTATACGCCTCGAACTCGGCGGCGCAGGTATCGATCCGGTGGTAGACCGGCAGGATGCCGAGCGCCTTGCGATATGCCCGCGCCTCCATTTCGGTTGGAATGTGGGTCGCGCCATCGCGCACGGTCGGTTGCAGAATGAGCGCGATCTGCGCGTCGGAAAAGCCGTTCTCCTTCGCCTCGCGCAGCAGATCGGCGGGGAGCGTTTCGAGCGTGTAGCGCGCCAGCGCCGCTTCGAGGTCGATGATCGCGCGCATCTGCGCCACGAACCACGGGTCGTAGCCGGTGAGAGTCGCGATCCGCTCGATGTCCCATCTGGCGCGCAGGGCATTGGCGACGTGGAAGATGCGCTGCGCGGTCGGAATGCGCAGGTCGTCTTCCGAAGGCTCTGGGGTTGTTTCGGCGCTGAGGCGCTTTCTGGCGAACGCACCAAACCCGACGGCGCCGATCTCCAGCCCGCGGATCGCCTTCTGCAACGCCTCGTTGAACGTCGCGCCAATCGCCATGACTTCGCCGACGCTCTTCATCTGCGGTCCGAGGGTCGGATCGACGCCAGGAAACTTCTCGAACGCCCAGCGCGGGATTTTGACCACCACATAGTCCAGGCTTGGCTCAAATGACGCCGGGGTCACGCGGGTAATGTCGTTCGGGATTTCGTCGAGGGTGTAGCCGACAGCGAGCAACGCCGCAATCTTGGCAATTGGGAAGCCGGTCGCTTTGGACGCCAGCGCCGAGGAACGACTGACGCGCGGGTTCATCTCGATCACGAGCGGCGTGCCATCGCGCGGATTGACGGCGAACTGAATATTCGAGCCGCCGGTCTCGACGCCAACCGTGCGGATGACGATCTTCGCCATTTCGCGCAACCGCTGATACTCGCGGTCGGTCAACGTCATCGCGGGCGCAATCGTGATCGAGTCACCGGTATGGACGCCCATCGGGTCGAGGTTTTCGATGGAACAGACGACCACGAAGTTGTCCATCCGGTCGCGCATCACTTCGAGTTCGTACTCTTTCCAGCCGAGCACCGACTGCTCAATGAGCACCTGCGTCACCGGCGAGGCGCGCAAACCGCGATCTGCGATTTCGCGCAATTGCGCTTCATCGTATGCCACACCGCCGCCGCTGCCGCCGAGGGTGAACGACGGGCGCACCAGCACCGGATACCCGATCCGCGCCGCCACCTCCAGCGCCTGATCGACAGTGGTGACGGTTTCGCCGAGCGGCACGCGCAGCCCGGCATCGATCATCGCGCGTTTGAACAATTCGCGGTCCTCGGCAAGCGCAATCGCTCTGGGTGAGGCGCCGATCAGGTGAACGCCATGGCGGTCGAGCACGCCGCTCTCCGCCAGTTTCATCGCCAGGTTGAGCCCGGTCTGCCCGCCGACGGTTGGGAGCAGCGCGTCGGGCCGTTCGCGTTCGATAATTTTCTCGACGATTTCGGGAGTCAGCGGTTCGATATAGGTCGCATCCGCCATCTGCGGGTCGGTCATGATCGTCGCCGGGTTGGAATTGACGAGCACGACGCGGAACCCCTCGCGGCGCAGCACCTTGCATGCCTGAACGCCGGAATAGTCGAATTCGCATGCCTGACCGATGACAATCGGACCGGAGCCGATGATCAGAATTGAATGAATATCAGTTCGTCGCGGCATTGATGAATTTCCTGTCAAGTCTGGAGACGGTGCGGTGCAACGTCTCTTGCCTGTGCACCTCTCGCCGCTTGCTTCACCCAACCCGTTCCTGCGACGCGGTGAGCGCGTCGATCACATCGAGCGTATCGCGGGAGGCGTCGTCCAGGTCGCGCGCCGTCTGCACGAAACGCGCTGGCAAACCCGGATCGCTGATGCGAATGATCAGTCGCGCGACGCCACGCAGGTTGTTGAGCGGCGTCAGCAAGTCGTGGCGGTACACGTGCAGTTCATGGTCGCTCAGACCGCCGACCGCGCGCGCGCGTTCGCAGCGATCAACGCCCTCAGCGACCAGCGTATCGAGACGCGCCATCGAGTCGCGCAGCACATCGATCAATTCCGCGAATCGCCCGCCCATCAATGCGGCGGTCTGATCCGCACTCAACCGGCTCAACTCGTCAATTGCACAACGCAACACACCGAGCGGCGCGGCAAGCTCCGCCTGCATGATCTGCACGCGCTCTTCCGGCGAACGCTGGTAGAACGGGCGCAGGCGCTGGTAAAGGGTCATGGCGCTTCTCCCTGATGTCCGGTTCATACGCCCGGCGGCGCCCGGCGTGCGGATCAGCCCCGGAGGGGCTTTCACGATCTCAGCCAGGGCTTATGGAGTTTGATTAACTATTTCCGCTATCCGTTCGTCCGCCCGGCGGCTGAAGCCGCAGGCTCCGGTTGCAAAGCCCGCCTGCGCGGGCTCCATTGGGCGATACCGGATTATTTTCTCAAACTCCATACGTCGCGGGCTCCGGTTGCAAAGCCCGCCTGCGCAGGTTAGACCTGGCGACACCGGATTAATTTCTCAAAAACCATCAGCCCGCAGCGCCTTTATCTTCATCAACCCGCAGCGAGACGGCGGCGCCTGACACATCATACCTGTACCTCCGCTCGCAGGCGCCGGGCAGTAAGTGATCACCTCACTCTTCAACCGTCCGGCGTTGAACGCTGGTTGCGCGCCTGCGCCATCAGTTCGACAAACTGGCGAAACAGGTAGCGTGCGTCGTGCGGTCCCGGCGCGGCTTCGGGATGGTACTGCACGCTGAAGGCGCGCCGATCCGGCGCGCGCAACCCTTCGACGCACCCATCGTTCAGGTTGATGTGCGTGATCTCAACTCCCTCTGGCAACGATGACTCGTCAACCGCAAAGCCGTGGTTGTGGCTGGAAATCTCCACCCGCATCGTGTCGCTGAAACGCACCGGCTGGTTGCCGCCGCGATGACCGAAGTGCAGCTTATAGGTTGTGCCGCCGAGCGCCAGACCCAGGATCTGATGCCCCAGGCAGATGCCGAACACCGGCGTTGCGCCCAGCAGATCGCGCACCGCCTGGACGCCATACGTCACTGCTGCCGGATCGCCCGGTCCATTCGAGAGAAACACGCCATCGGGCTTAAGCGCCAGCACATCGGCGGCTGGCGTTGTGGCTGGCACGACGGTGACGCGGCAGCCATGCTCCGCCAGCAGGCGGAGGATATTGCGCTTGATGCCAAAGTCGTAGGCGACCACGTGGAACGTGGGTTCGCCGCGTTGCGCAGGCGTTTCGCCCGGACCCCACTCCCCTGGATTGCCTTCGACCCAATAGTACGGTTCAGCGCAGGTCACAAACGGCGTCAGGTCGAGGCCATTCATCGACGGCGCAGCGCGTGCAGCCGCGATCAGGCGATCCGGTTCCAGGTTCTGTGACGAAATGACAGCGCGCATCGCTCCCTGGGTGCGGATGTGGCGCACCAGCGCGCGGGTATCCACGCCGGTCATCGCCACAATGCCGTGCTCCGCCAGATACTCGTGGAGCGCCTGCGCAGCGCGCCAGTTGGAGACATACGGACTCGCGGCGCGCACCACAAACCCGGCGACCCAGGGATGGCGACTCTCTTCGTCCTCGCGGTTGACGCCGGTATTGCCGATATGCGGCGCGGTCATCACCACAATCTGACCATAGTAGGACGGGTCGGTCAGCACTTCCTGGTAGCCGGTCATCGAGGTGTTGAACACCACTTCACCAGCACGTTCGCCAATCGCCCCCAGTGCATATCCGCGCCAGATCGTGCCATCCTCCAGCGCCAGCAGCGCGGGTGTGCGTTGTTTCATGCCGGACCTCACAGAGCGGAGACGCCCTCGAACTCAATTACCACCGCCGTTTCGTCACACGCATGCTGGAGCGGGCAGATTGCGCAATCGCGCCAGACTTTTTCGGGAAAATCCTCTTTCGAGGTAATACGGAAACCCAGTTTCTCGAAGAAGGGAACGGCGCGCGTCAGTGCAAACACCTTTGGAAACCCGCGGCGCTGCGCTTCGTCCACCAATCCGCGCACAATCGCCTGCCCGATGCGCAGCCCGCGATACGCAGGCAAAACCGCCAGCGAACGCACCTCGACCAGCGTCGGGCTCATCTGCACCAGCGAGCCGATGCCCGCGACTCTGCCATCCACCTCCGCGACCAGCCACGACGACAGCGTGGCGCGGATGTTGTCGGCGCTGCGCGGCAGCAGATGTCCCTGACGGGCATTCTCGGCGACAATCGCAACAATGGCGTCAACATCGTCCTCTTCAGCGCGGCGCACAATGATGTCCGGCGCGCGCGGCGGCACGACAAAGACCTGCGATTCGCGGACGTGTACGGTCATTCGTGTGGTTCCCTTTCCGTGACGATCGTGGTTCCATGTTCGAGCATACCTTCCAGATTGGTGATGCGCGCGGCGCGCACACCAGCGTCGAGCGCCGTGAGCGCCGCGCGCACCTTCGGAATCATCCCGCCGCTGATCGTTCCTTCGGCAATCAGCCGTTCGATCTCGCTACTGGTCAACCGGCGCATCACATCGCCATTGACCAGCACTCCCGGCACATTGGTGACAAACACGACCTCATCGGCGTTGAGCGCAGCAGCAACCGCGCCAGCCGCCTCATCGGCGTTCACATTGTACGGTCCATCGGAACCCAGCGCAATTGGCGCGATCACAGGAATGACATTGTGATCGAGCAACTCGCGCAGCACCTCGCAGCGCACGGCGGTTGGGCGTCCGACGCGCCCCAGATCGCCTGCCGGATGTTCCTGCTTCACCACCCGGATCAGACCGCGATCCACGCCAGAGATGCCGATGGCATCGGCGCCGGCAGCGATGAGCGCCGCAACCAGGCGCGTACTGACGCTGCCGCACAACACCATTTCCGCCGCCGTCAGCGCCGTCGCATCGGTGTAGCGCAGCCCGCCGACAAACCGCGGCGTGCTGCCGAGCGTTTCCTGAAGAACGCCAATTTCTTTGCCGCCGCCATGCACCAGGGCGGGCAATGGACGCATCGCCGCCACGAGACGCGCCAGTTCAGCGACGAACGTTGCGTCGTCGAGTTCGTTGCCGCCGACTTTGATCACCAGTGTGTGACTCGCCGGGTCTGCCATCTCCTCTCTCCTGTAGAACCGAGAACTGAGAACGAGAACCGAGAACTGAGAACCGAGAACTGAGAACTGAGAACCGAGAACTGAGAACTGAGAACTGAGAACCAGGGTTTGTGCGACCAGAACGTGCAACATTCAACACTTTCCACTCGCCTCTCGCCTCTCCCCTCTCGCCTCTCCCCTCTCCCCTCTCGCCTATAGCAGTCCAGTTGTCTCGTCCAATCCAAACATCAGGTTCATATTCTGGATCGCCTGACCGGCGGCGCCTTTGACCATGTTGTCTTCGCTGGAGACGACGATCAGCAATCCGGGGCGCGCCAGGGTCAGCGAGATGGCGCAGACATTCGTATGCGTCGTGTGCGCCAGGGTTGCCAGCGCACCCGCAGGCAGCACCCGCACGAACGGTTCGCCAGCGTACTGCTCGCGGTACAGCGCCCGCACCCGATCTTCGCTCCAGTCGTCCGGGATGCGCAGGTAGATCGTGCTCAGGATGCCGCGACTCACCGGCAGCAACTGCGGGGTGAACACGATCTCCGGCGCCACGCCGCGCGCAATTCGCTGCGCTTCCTGGAGCATTTCGCCGACATGACGGTGAACCTGTCCGATAGTGTACGGCGCAAGATTCTCGTTCACCTCCACGAAATGCGTATTCTGCTTCGGCGCGCGTCCCGCGCCCGACACCCCCGACTTGGCATCGACGATGATCAGCGGATCGGTCAATGCGCCCGCCATCAGGAGCGGCGCAACCCCCAGCAGCACACCGGTCGGGTAGCATCCGGGGTTGGCGATCAGCGTTGCGCCGCGCAGCGCCTCGCGGTTGAGTTCCGGCAGACCGTAAGGCGCTGGCAGCAACTCTGGCGCCGGATGGTCGTGCCCATACCAGCGCCGGTAGGCTTCAGGCGTGGTCAACCGGAAATCGGCGGAGAAATCGATCACCCGCACGCCAGCCGCGCGCGCGCGCCGCGCCATCTTCCCTGC
>DAOTWI010000901.1:0-7414 GCA_034436075.1 Roseiflexus sp. | reverse complement strand
CGTGAGGCGTGAGGCGAGAGGTGAGAGAGGGGAGAGGTGAGAGGGGTGAGGCGCGAGAGGCGAGAGGTGAGAGGGGTGAGGCGCGAGGGGCGCGGGGTGAGAGAGGCGAGAGGCGAGAGGGGCGAGGCGCGAGGCATCGTTTGCGCGGCTATCATGCGGTGCAACATACGGGGCACGCCAATGGGTTGCGCAAAAGCCACAACGATCTCGGGCGCAGTCGTGATGTGTCAGGAAACACCGCGTCTCACCTGCCGCTTCTCGCTGCCAATTCCGACCGACGGCATATGCGCAGACGTGATGGTTTGTGAGAACATCATCCGGCATCGCCACGTCCAGCCCGCGCAGGCAGGCTTCGCAGCAGGAGCCCGCGGCTTCAGCCGCCGGGCGGGTCGGCGGAGAGCGGAATAAGCATTCAAAAACCCTTACGTTAGGTCGCTCGCCCCCGCTCCTCATGTTCGTTCGTGCACGAAGGCGAACCTGCAACAGCGCTATTGCTGCCGCTGGAGCGCATACGCAATGCCGCGCTGCAATGAACTGTGCGTTTTCAGCGCACCCAGGTCGGCGCCGATGTGCACCAGGGTCTGCGCCACTTCAGGGCTGATCCCGGTGAGAATGACGTCCGTTCCGAGGAGACGCGCCGACTGCGCCGACCGCACCAGCGCGGCCGCGATCTGGGTGTCGATCACTTTCACACCGGTGATGTCCAGTAATGCTGTATGCGCACGATACTGCGTAATGCCGGTGAGCAGCGTTTCCATGATCTGCAAGGCGCGGGTGCTTTCGACCGTTCCGATAATGGGCATCACCACAACGCCATCCGCTACCGGAATGAGCGGCGTCGATAATTCACGAATGGCTGCCTGCTGCGCTGCGATCAGGGACTCATGCTCGATGCTCTGACGCTTCGCTTCTAACGCTGCGTGCTGATCAGTCACATCATGGCACAACACCAGCACGCCCCAGATGTCCCCCTGCCCATCTCTGAGCGGAAGTTTCGAGGTGAAGAAGATGTGCTCCTCACCATTGATCGTTGCAATATCGCGGGGGATGATCAGTGGTTCTCCGCTCTCCATCACCTGGCGATCATCCGCCCAGAATCCACGAATGCCGCGTTCCGGATCGCCCTTGACATTGTATTCCGGGAATCCCAGTTCGATATCGTCTTTTCCCAACATCTCATCAGGCTGCATATGGAGCGATGCGGCATACGCTTTGTTGACGAAACGATAGCGATGGTTGCGATCCTTGACAAGCACCCAATCCGGGATGTTATCGGCAAGTGTGCGCAGGATGCCAGCAGCGCGCTCGTGATCATCCGCTCTGGCGCGCAACTGTTCCAGCTCTGCGGCATCACGCGCCATCTGCCGCTGCAGATCGCTGATGCGACGCTCGAGCTCCAGAATACGCGCGTCCAGTTCGTGGCTCTGGGAAACGGAACTGCGAGCATCGTTCTGTTCAATCGTCATAGATGGCGCTCCTTGCATCTGAAGAGTGAGGATGGGATACATTGCGAGCGTATCGCAAGGCGAGTATAACAAACGCCATCGCGCGGAACCATGACGATATTGACGCGAAATCGTGTCAGTGTCGCAACCGCAAGGAGCGATTTTCCATTCGCTGTTTCTGGCTTTCAAAGGAGAAGGCGTCTCCGGCGATACACCTATGCCCGGCGTTCCGCGCGCCATTCGCACGTGCAACAAGGCGCAACCCGCAACGCTCAACCTGTAACCTTCAACCTGCACTCCTTTTCCCTGGCTCAGTATGCTCCCGGCGCTATCGGCGCCGTCGCTCCCTCGCCAATCACCGGCAACCCCTTGCGCCGGCAGAACTCATCGAGGATGGCAGCAGTCGCGGTCGCGCCGACCCGCGTTACACCAACGCGCAGCACGTCGAGCAGCGCATCGAGGGTGCGCACGCCGCCAGCCGCCTTCACCTGCACCCGCGGCGAAACGCTGCGCCGCATCAGGATCAGGTCAGGGATGGTGGCGCCAGACGGCGCAAAACCGGTCGAGGTCTTGACGAAATCCGCCCCCGCTTCTTCCGCCAGGCGCGCGCCGCGTTCCTTCTCGGCATCGCTCAGGTAGGCGTTTTCCAGAATGACCTTCACCAGCGCCCGACCTTCGGTTGCAATGACGACAGAGCGAATGTCTTCGAGCACGTCCTTATCGTGACCGGAGCGCAGCCAGCCGATATTGATCACCATGTCGAGTTCGACGGCGCCCTGCTCGATCGCCAGGCGCGCCTCGAAGACTTTGGCGGCGGTTGCATGGCTGCCGTGCGGAAAACCGACGACCGTGCCGACCGCTACATCACTGCCTGCCAGCAGGCGCGCCGCCAGCAGCACATCACACGGTTTGACGCAGACCGACGCGGTATGGTAGCGCCGCGCCAGATCGCACCCGGCGGCGACCTCCTGAGCCGTCAGTTCGGGGCGCAACAGCGAATGGTCGATGGTCTTCGCCACCTGTTCGTAGGTCAGGGTTTCGAGCGAGATGTCGGACATCGAGAATCTCCCTTCGCGCTTACAGCACTTCTTGAAACGGTTGACGCGAAGACGCAAATGCGCAAAGCCCCGCAATCGACCCGCTTTTTGCGTCTTCGCGCTTTTGCGTCAGCCATTCGGACATGGTCTTGTTCCCGGCATTCCAACATAACGCGATTGTACCACGACGCGCCGGGTGCAGGCGTGAATTGTCAGGCTGCCCCCCCTGCCCCCCCTGCAAGCGGGGGTCAGGGGGGGCAGCCGCAGCGTCGTTGCTTGACCCATCATGCCTGCACCCCGACGCGCCTGCTCTTCTTGACAGGAGACGCCAATCGCGCGAAAATCAGGCGTCGCCAATCGCCTGAGAATGAGGTGCTCTATGACAGAGATCGCCGCCGCCGTGGTCGGAACCGGGTTCATCGGCGTGGTGCACGTCGAGGCGCTGCGCCGGCTTGGCATCCCGGTACTTGGCGTCGTCGGCTCGAGCGTGGAACGCGCCCGCGCCAAAGCCGACGCGATGGGGCTGCACGTCTACGCCAGTTTCGAGGAGATGCTGGCAGATCCGCGCGTGACCGTCGTGCATATCACCACCCCCAATTACCTGCACTTTCCGCAGGTCAAAGCGGCCATCGCCGCTGGTAAGCACGTGGTCTGTGAAAAGCCGCTGGCGATGACCTCCGCTGAATCGGCGGAACTGCTGCGCCTGGCAACCGACGCCGGGATCGTCCACGCCGTCAACTTCAATATCCGCTTCTACCCGCTCTGCCAGCACGCACGCGCATTGGCGCAGGCAGGAGAAATTGGCGCCATACGCATCATCCAGGGGTCGTATCTCCAGGACTGGCTCATGCTGCCGACGGACTGGAACTGGCGGCTGGAGCCGGAACTTGGCGGCGACCTGCGCGCTATCGCCGATATTGGTTCGCACTGGCTCGATCTGACGACGTTCATCACCAGCGAGCAGGTGAGCGCGGTTATGGCTGATATGGCAACGTTTATTCCGGTGCGCCGCAAGCCGACCCGACCGATCGACACCTTCACCGGCAAAGAAGTGACGGTTGCCGAGACGGTTGAGCAGCCGATCTACACCGAAGACTACGCCAGCATTCTGTTGCGCTTCGCCAGCGGGGCGCGCGGTGTGCTCACGGTGTCGCAGGTCAGCCCGGGGCGCAAGAACCGGCTCAGTTTCGAGATCGACGGCGAGCGATCATCGCTGGCGTGGGACTCGGAGCGACCGGAGGAGTTGTGGCTGGGACGGCGCGAGACCGCCAGCGGGCTGCTGCTGCGCGATCCGGCGCTCCTGATGCCCGCAGCGCGCGGTGCGACCGACTACCCCGGCGGGCACGCCGAAGGGTTCCCGGACACCTTCAAACAACTCTACAAGGCAGTCTACCGTGCGGTCGCCGCCGGTGCGCCGCCAACCACGCCTGACTACCCGACCTTTGCCGATGGGCACGAGGAACTGTTGCTGGGAGAAGCGATCCTGCGCAGCGCGCGCGAGGAGCGCTGGGTGACGATCGAACGCTGAAACACGGGAGGAACTGGCATGAAACTTGGATTCTTCACCGCTGCGCTGCCGCACCTCTCACTCGAGGAATGCGCTGAATGGGGCGCCGCCAACGGCTTCGAAGCCATCGAAATTGCCTGCTGGCCCGCCGGTTCGGGCAAAGAGCGACGGTATGCCGGCGTCTGCCACATTGATGTTGAATCGCTGACCGACGCGCGCGCGACGGAGATCCGCGACCTGATGGCGCGCACCGGGCTGACGATCTCATCCCTCGGCTACTATCCGAACAACCTGCACCCCGACCCGGAGCACCGCGCGCAGGTCAATGCGCACTTGAAGAAGGTCATCGACGCCGCCAGCACACTCGGCGTCGGCGTAGTCGGCACATTCATCGGGCGCGACCAGACGAAGAATGTGCCTGACAACCTGGAGCAGTTCACTGCTGTCTGGCCCCCGCTGGTGCGCTACGCTGGCGACCGCAACGTCAAGATCGCCATCGAGAACTGCCCGATGATCTTCAGTTACGACGAGTGGCCCGGCGGAACCAACCTGGCGCACTCACCGGCAATCTGGCGCGACATGTTCCGCATCATCCCAGACGAGAACTTCGGTTTGAACCTCGACCCGTCGCACCTGGTCTGGCAGATGATCGATTACGAGCGCGCCGTGTACGAGTTCAAAGACCGCCTGTTCCATGTGCACGCCAAAGACATGGAGATCAACCGCGACGGACTGTACGCGCACGGCGTCATGTCCGCCGGGATGGGATGGCAGATCCCGCGCCTGCCGGGGCTTGGCGAGGTGCGCTGGGATCGGTTCATCGCTGCGCTCTACGCGGTTGGTTACGACTTTGTGCTGAGCATTGAACACGAGGATCGCAAGTTCGAGGGAACCGAAGAGTTGGTGAAGCGCGGCTTCCTGCTGGCGCGCAACGTGCTGCGGCCATATCTGGTGTGATTCCCCTCCGGTTGGTGACGGTCACATGGGCGCCGCACTCATCTCCTGCGCCGCCCGCGTGACCGTCGCCTGCAACTGCACGCCGCGAGCGCAAACCAGCGTTCCCGGCGCCTGGTGACGGTCACATCCAACGGCGCGCCGAGGATGTGGACGTCACCAGCGTTCCTGGCGCCGCACTCGTCGCCTGCACCGCCCACGTGACCGTCACCTGCACCCCGCTACTCCTCCGCGTAGCGTTCTTCCTTCCAGGGATCGGCGTTATTGTTGTAACCGTAGCGCTCCCAGAATCCGGGGCGATCCTCAGTCATAAACTCAATGCCGCGCAGCCATTTGGCACTCTTCCAGAAATACTTGCGCGGCGTCAGCAGGCGCAGCGGATAGCCATGCTCCGGCGTCAACTCCTCGCCTTCGTATTTGTACGCCAGCAGCGCATCGTCTTCCAGCAACACATCGAGGGGCACATTCGTCGTAAAACCGTGCTCACAGTGCGCCATTACGTATCTGGCAGACGGCTTAAGCGGCGGTACATGCTTGAGGAACTCCCGGAACTGCACGCCTTCCCAGCGGGTATCGAGCTTACTCCAGCGCGTCACGCAGTGGATGTCGGTCGTAATCGTCATCGTAGGCAGCGCGCGAAACTCCGCGAAACTGAAGCGCGCTGGCGCGTCGATTTCACCCCAAACGCGCAGGTCCCAGTCTTGCTCAACATTCTGGTAGATCGGCACATCGCCGTAGTGAAGAACCGGAAACTTTTCCGTAACATACTGGCCAGGAGGCACGCGATCGCGCTTGTCGGGAGGAGTGCGATCATACTTCTTCTTGAACAACTCAGACATACCGCTCCCGACTTCTAGAAACTCAGGCTTTCAAAAGCAATGCCCATCCGAACCGCCCGACGATAGGACGCATCTCCAACAATCTCGCGCAGCGCGCGATGGATCAGATCGCGCTCCATTGGCTCATTGTAGCACTGCATCAACCGGCGAATGGGCTCCGCCAGTTCGTGCGACGGGCGAAACGCATAAACGGGCCCGTCCTTTGTCACCGTTTCGGACAGCACCCCGCTCTCCGCCAGTTCACGCAGCGCCTCGCGCGTGCTCCAGATATCGCAATAGATCCGGTCCGCCACCTGCGCCGCAGTCGCGCACAGGTTCTGATGCTCGGCGAACATGAGCACCAGTTGCAGTTTCAGAGGCGTATCGATCACTCCCTCGAGCAACGAACGCACGCTCTGGTCGATCATTGACCTGCCTCCTCTTGAACTAGGGTCGTCAGCGACCTTATCCACCAGCGGCTCATGCAAAGATGCCCTTGCCGACATGGGCTCCTGCGTGCGTGGGAGGCGCCTCTCCGGGTCGGCATACGACGCTATGCCATCGATTGTGGATTTTATCACAAGATAGTCATCAACTCTTTTCAGTATACTACAAAAGGTGGGCAATTGCTAGATGGTTTTAAGGCATGCGTTTCAAACTCACAATCACGAGTTGACATCCATCCACTTTTAGTGCTACCATCCATCGAACAGACCGTGCATCTGTTCGATGGCGCCGTGTGCGCCATGCGCCGGTGAAGGGGGAAAGTCATGAGCCAGTCGGAGCGGATACTGCTGGTTGACGATGAAGCCAATATTCGGTTGACGCTGGGCGCAATGCTGACACGCGCCGGCTATGAGGTGACGACCGCTTCCAGCGGCGCTGAAGCCATTGCCCTCCTTGACGAGCAGGCGTTCGATCTGTTGCTCGTCGATCTCAAAATGCCTGGCATTGACGGGATGCAGGTGGTGACGGCAGCCCGTGCGCGTCATCCCGATACTGCAATCATCATCCTGACGGGGCACGGTTCGCTCGAAACCGCCATCGAAGGATTGCGGCACGGAGTCTTCGACTATCTGTTGAAGAACACCGAGCCATCGAAGGTGATTGAGCGCATCCAGGCGGCGTTGCAGGCGCACGCCGCAGAGCAGCGCCGGCGCGCGCTGCTGAACGCGGTCGATGCTGCGGTTCAGGAACTGCGCGGCTCAGTCGCCGCCACCGTCGAGATGCCTCCGGCGACACAGGCTGAGCGCACGATTGTGATTGGTCAGTTGCAACTTGATACATGGCGCCAGGTGGCCACGCTTGGCGGGCGCACGCTGGCGCTGACGCCGACTGAGTTCCGGGTGCTGCTCTGCCTCGCGGAACACGCCGGTACGATGCTGTCGTACAGCCAGCTGGTGAAGTGCGCGCAAGGGTACGATGCCAGCGATCTGGAAGCGGGCGAGTTGATCAAACCGCACATCCATCACCTGCGCCAGAAACTGGAGCCCGACCCCAGTTCACCGCGCTATATCCTCAATGTGCGCGGGAAAGGGTATCTCCTCGCGGTCAATAACGAAGCGTCATGATGGTGGGATGCAGCGCGCCGGTTGGGGCGAAGCCAGCCCCGATCAGGGTCGGTTGGGGCACGGCGCGCCGTGCCCCAACGGG
>DAOTWI010000900.1:0-3326 GCA_034436075.1 Roseiflexus sp. | reverse complement strand
CCGGCGTCCGCCAGCAACGCGGCAGCCCCGGCGAACTCATGGCGATGCACCGCACGAATGGTATTGGCGCACTGGCGCGTCAGCGCGCGCGCCAGGGTCAATGCCCGCTCACGCGCTGCGTGACTCATCTCAATCTCCGCGATAGCACGGGCGACAACCGCATCTATCGAGTTCATAGCAATCCTTCCGGCTCTCATCTCGCTCCTGGAAATACGCCCAGTATAGCCGGTGCAGTAACGGACAGCGAATCTCAAAAGCCGTCGCCCAACGCCTGTGCGTCACTGTTCACGGTTGGGGGAAACAATGCCGCCGGTCGCCCGACACGGGGGTTTGGTGTGCGCACAATATCATTTCCTGCTTGTGCTTTAAGAAACAATGCCGCCGGTCGCCCGACATGGGGGTTTGGGGGCACTCTCAAGGGTAGAGTTTTTCAGATGCAAGGGACGTTTTCCGTTTCTCAAGGACTTTTTCTTCCTCACCCCCTGCCCTCTCCAGCGTTGCTGGAGAGGGGGAGTTGAGGCATTCTGATGCCCAAAAACAGGCGATGCAACATGAGGGTGCGCCAGAGAAATCTACACCTGTGAGGGTTGAGGGCACACCCCCGAAAAGGAGAAGCGGCGGCGGAAGGACTCAGCAAGCGCGTCTCTGCTGCGCTGCGCCTCGGCTGGCGACTGAAATGGTTTCTTAAGAAAATAATGCGGTATCGCCCGGTCTAGCCCGCACAGGCGGGCTTTGCTTCCCGTAGCCCGCGACTTCAGTCGCCGGGCTACAAGGCGGATAGCGGAATAATCATTCAAACTCCATAAGTCGCGCCGGGCGCGTGTTCCACGGGCGTCCACCTGCGCGGTTCGGCGCGCTCACCGCACGCGGTTCGGCATGCTCACCGCACGCGGTTCGGCATGCTCACCGCACGTGGACGCCGCCGTTCCCGTCCGCGCAGGCGGACGGTCGGCCGCAGGCCCGCCAGGAGCGATTTCAATCGCTGGTAGCCGGAGCGTCGTTTCCTGACAAATCACGCCTGGCCCCCCGGCATGGCACGATCACGATCATAAGAACGACGGAGTGAGCATAGAGCGCGCGGACGCGAGCATCACCCTTCAGACCTCTCGCCTCTCGCCTCTTGCCTGACAGGATACACTCTACGATGAACTGGATCATCTGGTTGATACCCGCGTTTCCGCTCCTCGGTTTTGTGCTCAATGCCCTGGTGGTGCGCCGGGAACGCGATGCTGGCGTCCTGGCTTCCGTCATGGTCGGGTTGTCGTTCGTGGCGACAATCGTGGCAATTGTGCTGCTCGAACGCGCGCCTGCCGAAGCAAAGCGGCTGACCTGGACGCTGTGGGAATGGATCAGCATCGCCGATTTCCGCGTGGCGTTCGGGTTGCTGTTCGATCCGCTCACTGCGGTGATGGCGCTGTTGATCACCGGCGTCGGCGGGTTGATCCATATCTACTCCATCGGCTACATCCACGGCGATGTGCGCCCGGTGCGTTTCTTCGCCTTTATGAACCTGTTCGTCTTCGCCATGCTGATGTTGGTGATGGCGGACAATCTGTTGCTGCTGTTCCTCGGCTGGGAAGGCGTCGGATTATGCTCGTTCCTGCTCATCGGGCACTATTTCGACCGCCGCTCCGTGCCGCCGGGCATTAACCCGTCCGAGGCGGCCGTGAAAGCGTTCGTCGTCAACCGTATCGGCGATGCGGCAATGCTGGCGGCGCTGTTTGCGATCTTCACCAATTTTGGCACGCTCTCGTTCTACGATAATCCGCAACTCGGCATCGGCGGCTATCTGGAGCAGGCGTTCATCGTCGCCGGTGAAACGGTCGATCTCGGCGCGTTTGGGCAACTGCCGCTCATTGCGGGAATCACGCTGCTGATGCTGGTCGCCGTGACCGGCAAATCGGCGCAACTGCCGCTCTACACCTGGTTGCCCGATGCGATGGCGGGTCCCACGCCGGTGTCGGCGCTGATCCACGCAGCGACGATGGTGACCTCCGGGGTCTACCTGATTGTGCGCAACCATACGCTGTTTGATCAACTGGCGTCGGCAGCGCCATGGGTCTTCGTGATTGGCGTCCTGACAGCGTTCATCGGCGCGACGGCGGCGGTGGCGCAGCTCGATATCAAGCGCGTGCTGGCGTACTCGACGATCTCGCAACTCGGTTACATGGTCGCGGCTGTGGGCATGGGGGCGTATGTTGCAGGCATGTATCATCTGCTCACCCACGGTCTGTTCAAGGCGCTGCTCTTCCTGGCGGCTGGCTCGGTCATTCACGGCATCGGCGGCCACCAGGATATGCGGCGCATGGGCGGGTTGCGCGAGAGCCTGCCGACAACCTTCCGCCTGTATCTGATCGGCGCGCTGGCGTTGAGCGGCATCTTTCCGCTGGCAGGGTTCTGGAGCAAGGACGAAATTATCGCCCATGCCTGGTTCGACGCCCGCAGCCCGCTGGCGGCGATCATGTTGATTCTGACATCGGCGATCACGGCGTTCTACATGGGTCGTCAGATTGGGCTAATCTTCTTTGGGCGGCCGCGCGACCCGGCGATGCACGCGCATGAGAGCGGCGCCACGATGCGCTGGCCCATGATCGTTCTGGCTGGCGGTGCGATCATCGGCGGTCTGATCAATTTCCCCGGATTGCACTGGTTGAACAGCTATCTGCGCCCGGTGCTCCAGGAACCGGAGGTGATCTACACGCTCGGCATGGGCATTCTTGCAACGATCACGACATTGTTGAGCGCCGGCGCCGGGTACCTGGGATGGAAAGCCTACGCCCGCGATCTGGAGCCGCGCATCCGCATCGGCAAAGATGATCCGGCGTTCCGCTACCTTGGCGATCTGTGGCGTGGCATGGAGCTCGGTTGGGGTCTCGACTGGCTCTACCAGCGGGCGTTTGTCCGTCCCTACCGCGCAGCGTCGGTGTTCCTCAGCCAGGTGGTTGATCGTGAGGGGATCGATGGCGTGCTGGTCGATGGCACGGCGCGCGGATTGGTCCGGCTGGCGCAGGGGTTGCGCCTCTTGCAGACCGGGTATGTTCGCACGTATGCCCTGATGTTTCTGGTTGGCGTGATTCTGGTGGTCGCGTTCTTCGCGTTGCGCGGTTAGAGCGATGATCATCACGCTTGAACTCCCTGTCGCCCGTCGTGCGTTTGGCGCTGGCTGAGCCTGTCGAAGCCAGCGCAGGTTGAAGCACTGTAGCATCTATGAGTAGTGTTCCGCTCCTATCAATCATGATCTGGTTGCCGGCGCTGGGGGCGCTGGCAGTGCTGGCGTTGCCGCGCGCGAACGTCGCAGCGCAACGCAGTGTGTCGCTCGGCGCTGC
>DAOTWI010000899.1:0-2081 GCA_034436075.1 Roseiflexus sp. | reverse complement strand
GGATCGTCGAGCAGCAGCGCCAGGGCGCCGCGCCATGCGGTCGGGCTGTCCGCCAGCAAGCCGTTGACGTTATGCACAATCAACTGGCGCGCCACGCCAACCGGCGAGCACACTGCCGGAACACCGACCGCCATATACTGCACAGCCTTGACGCCGCTTTTACCGCGGGTCCATTCATCGTCCGGCAAGGGCATCACACCAATATCGAACGCATGGAGATGCTGCACTTCGGTTGCCAGGCGCCAGGTGTGGTTGACGACCGGAAGGTGCGCGCTGACATACGGAATCGAACTGATAACGTGCAGTTCGAGCGGATAATGCTGCGCCAGGTCGCTGAAGACCGGTTCCAGCGATTGCAGGTAGGGAAAGCCGTTTGGCGTGCCGATCCAGCCGATGGCCAGTCGCTCCGAGGCGCGGGGGGCGCGGTAATCCTTCGGCGGGTAACGAGTGATGTCTACGCCGCTGTTCACCACCGACACGCGCGGGGTCAGGCGGCGCATATACGCCGCCAGATGTTCATTCCAGACAATCACATGCGTGGCGTTGCGCACGATGCGCTCGATCTTGCCGCGACACAACCAGCGCACCAGCGGAAAAGGATGGCGTTGGTAGTAGGCATAGGTTGCATCATCGAACAGGACGACGTGCTTCACGCCGCGCTGCCGCAGCCACGCCTCGAAGCCGTCCGGCAGATAGGGGAACAGTTCTTTCTCAAATACCACCAGATCAAAGCGGTGCGCATTCAGCAGCACCTGCAACCGCTGCCCAACGCGACGGGCAAAGTACAGCCCGTGGCGCGCAATGTCGCCAAACCCCGTCGGACGGTCGAGTACGCCGAACTCGAAGTACCGGTCATCAAACAGCGGCTCGACGGTGCAGACAATGCCAGCCTGCGCATACGCGGGAAGGTACTGGTGCACCATGTAGCGGCTGCTGCCGCCGCGCTGACTGTAACGGGTAAGAAAGAGCACGTTCATGGTTCTTCACCGGGCGATTATCGAAGTGCACAAAAGCGTGGCAACGCGCCAGTATTGCGCGGCGTATTCCCATTGCCGCCGTTGACCCGCCAACCCCGCGCGCGCGGCTGCCAGCAACGCACGCGCCAGCGCCGCTGGCGCAATCGCTGCACAGAGCGCCCCGGTCGTTAGCGGTCCGTACTGTTTGCGGAAGAACGACACCAGACTGGCGTACCGCTGCGTGATGCGCGCATCGAGGTTCTGCAACGAACTCTGGCCGCCGTAGTGAGTGATCTGCGGCGCCGGCGTGAAACGGATCCGCCAGCCCGCCTGCCGCACGCGCCAGCAGAGGTCCACTTCCTCGAAGTACATAAAGAAGCGCTCATCGAGCGGACCGGCGTCACGCCAGGCTTCACGGCGCACCAGCAGGCATGCGCCCGACGGTTGATCGACATCGCGCGCCTCATCGTGCGCCCACCAGGTCATCTTGAAGCGCGCCAGCGCGCGATTGCGCGGCGCGATCCGGCTGACGCCCCAGCAGTCGAGCGCAATGTTGAGCGGCGTCGGAAACCGGCTGCACGACGGTTGCAGACTGCCGTCGGCATTCACCAACCGCGGACCAAGCATGCCGACATCCGGCATCTGATCCATCAGCGCCGTCATCTCGTCCAGTGCGCCAGGCGGCAGCCAGGTATCGGGATTCAACAGCAGGAAATACCGCCCCTGCGCCTGCGCGAATCCGAGGTTGTTGGCGCGGGCAAAACCAACGTTCTCCGGCAGCGCCATCAGGCGCACGTGCGAAAACTCCGCGCGAACCATGGCTGCGCTGCCATCGGTCGAGGCGTTATCGACCACGATGATCTCGCAGGTGGCGTCGTGCGCTGCGTCGTGCAGCGATGCCAGGCAGGCGCGCAGCAGATCGCGCGTATTCCAGTTAACGATTACGATGCTGAGGTCGCACATAACGGCTCGCTTCGCAGACGGTAAAAGATGCGTTCTTCGGCAAGCGCCACCCGTTCGATATCGAACAATTCCTGCACGATAGCGCGCCCGCGGCGTCCCATCTCACGTCGAGCGACCGGAGGCAGCGAGAGAACGTGCAGCAGCGCCTTCGCCAGCGCCTCC
>DAOTWI010000898.1:0-4833 GCA_034436075.1 Roseiflexus sp. | reverse complement strand
AGCGCCGCCAGCGCCATGCCGGGTCCGCGTCGCGCTCTTGGCGGCTGGCTGGCGTCTGGCCGCATCGCCAGCCTGATCCTGTTGCTGGCATCGCTTGGCGGGCTGATCGCCATCGCCGTTTCGCCGGAGTTCGTTGTGCGTACTGTGCAGATCAATGGCGTCCAGATACTCGATGCAGCAGATGTCGAAGCGATGGCGGGCGTGACCGGCGCGTCGATCTGGTTGGTGCAGACCGGCGATGTCGAGGCGCGCATTGCGCAGAGCGCGTATGTCGAGCGTGTCGAAGCCTCGCTGGCCCTGCCCGGCATGCTGACGATCAATCTGGTGGAACGCCAGCCCGATGTGCGCTGGCAGACCGGCGATGTGCGCTACCTGGTCGATGCCGAAGGGCGCGTGCTTGGTCTCGACAATGCTGCATTCGTGACCGATACGCTGGTCATCGACGATCGCAGCGGGCGAACGGTCGAACCGAACGACCGGATCGACCCCGATGTGCTCTCGCTTGTCCGCGCACTGGCGCTGCGTTTGCCCAACGAAGCGGGTGTGACGCCAGCCAGCGTCAGTTGGGATGTGGAACACGGCGTCACGTTGACTACTGTCAGTGGGCGAACGATCATCTTCGGACGGGAAGACCGCCTGGAGGAAAAAATCCAGATACTGCGTTTTCTGACGCTCCAGGAGCCGACAGAATATACCTGGCTCGATTTGCGACCGGCGACGCCGTACTACCGGAATGATGCGCCGCCACAACCGTAGGAACACAACGAGGCTGAGTATGGCACACCGCACGATTGTCGGAATTGATGTTGGCACGACCAAAGTCTGCACCATTGTGGGGCAGGTGTACGACAATGGGCGCGTCAACGTGCTTGGCGTCGGTCTGACGCCGTCGAAAGGACTGGATAAGGGCGTCGTCGTCAACATTGACGACGCCGTCAATGCGATTGCAACCAGCATCGAGAAAGCCGAACGGCTTTCCGGTTACCGGATCAGCGCCGCATTTGTCGGAATAGCTGGCCGGCACATCCAGTCCCTCAACAGTCGTGGCGTTGTTGCGGTGGCGCGCAGCGATCACGAGATCACGCGCCACGATGTGGCGCGTGCGGTCGAGGCGGCGCAGGCGGTGGCCATTCCGACCCAGCGCGAGGTCATCCACGTCATCCCGCGCGCCTACGTGGTGGATGGCAACGAGGGCATCCGCGATCCGATCGGGATGTCTGGTTTTCGCCTCGAAGTGGAAACCCACATTATCACCGGAGAGGTGATGGCGATTCAGAATCTCATCAAAAGCGTCCAGAAAACCGGCGTCGAGATTGACGATCTGGTGCTGCAACCGCTGGCAGCCGGCGAAGCCGTGCTCAGCGCCGACGATAAGGATCGCGGCGTGGTGCTGGTCGATATCGGCGGCGGCACGACCGATATTGCGGTCTTTGCGCAGGGAGGCATCTGGCATACCAGCGTTATTCCGGTTGGCGGCAACCATTTCACCAACGATATCGTGATCGTCCAGCAGACGCCGCACAACACCGCCGAGTATCTGAAGCTGAAATATGGCGCAGCGATCGCCGAAGAAACGGAGGAAGAGCCGGATGTGATCGAAGCCGAAGGGTTTGCGCCTGGCGAGCGGCAGCAGATCAGCCGCCACATGCTGAATCAGGTGCTTCAGGCGCGCGCCGAAGAATTGACGGAACTGATCTACAACGAAATCCGGCGCAGCGGCTACGAAGGTCTCCTGCCGGCAGGCATCGTCCTGACCGGCGGCACCGCGCAGTTGCCGCGTCTCGATGAATTGATGCGCGACATGCTCGGCATTCCGGTGCGTATCGGCACACCCACCGATCTCACCGGATTGGCGGATACGCTCAACAGCCCCGCGTATGCGACCGCAATCGGGTTGCTGCGCTGGGGCATGCGCCACGGAATGAGCGGTCTTCATTCCGGTGGCGGACCGCCGTCGGATCACGGCGGTTGGGTTTCGACCTACGAACGGTTCAAACGATGGCTGAAAGAGTTTCTGCCATAACGCAAGGAGAGGGATCAATGATCGATTACGCAAGTCTAAGCCAGGCCGCAGAGAACTTCGCGGTCATCAAAGTGGTCGGCGTCGGCGGCGGCGGGTCCAACGCCGTTGACCGCATGGTCGACGAAGGTGTGCATGGTATTGAGTTCATCACGATCAATACCGATGCCCAGGCGCTGCTGCATTCGCGTGCAGCGACCCGCATTCGGATTGGTGACAAACTGACCAAGGGGCTTGGTTCGGGCGGCAACCCGGTCATCGGGCAAAAAGCCGCCGAGGAGACGACCGAGGAGATCTATGAGGCGCTCAAAGGCGCCGATATGGTCTTCATCACGGCGGGCATGGGAGGCGGCACCGGCACCGGCGCCTCGCCGGTGATTGCCAGCATCGCGCAGGACCTGGGGATGCTCACGGTTGGTGTCGTCACGAAGCCGTTCAGTTTCGAGGGCAACCATCGCCGCAAAACCGCCGAGCAGGGCATCGAGCAACTGCGCCCGATGGTCGATACGCTGATCGTCATTCCTAACGACCGGCTGTTGCAGACGGCGAGCAAGAACACGTCGATGCTCCAGGCGTTTCAGATGGCGGATAACGTGCTGCGCCAGGGCATTCAGGGCATTTCGGACCTGATCACGCAGCGCGGGTTGATCAACGTCGATTTTGCCGACGTGAAGACGATCATGGCGCGCCAGGGATCGGCGCTCATGGCGCTCGGCATCGGCAGCGGCGACAACCGCATGGTCGATGCAGTCAACGAGGCGATTGCATCGCCGCTGCTCGAAGTGTCGATTGACGGCGCGAAGGGGGTGCTGTTCAACGTGACCGGCGGCGAAGACCTGGGTATTCTCGAGGTGTACGAAGCGGCAGACATCGTGGCGAAGGCAGTGGACCCGGAAGCGAACATTATCTTTGGCGCGGTCATCGATCCGACCTTCCCGCCAGGACAGGTGAAGATCACCCTGATTGCCACCGGCTTCGACGCCAATCGTCCGGCGGAGGCGCGCAAGCGCATTTACATGTCCGGTTCGCAACCGCAGCAACCTGCCCAGCCGAAGCGCGACATGGCGTATGCAGAACCGCACCCGCCAGCCGCCAATCAGCCAGCCGCACCTCGACCGAAGCCGTCGCAACCGGCGCGATCACAGGGCGCGAGCATCAGCCCTGACGACCTGGACATCCCGCCGTTCCTGCGCAACCGCCGGAAGAACGGGTAACCGCCTATGGCAACGTCAGTATGTCCGGCTCGCCCTCGGTTATTGCAATCGTATGCTCGAATTGCGCCGAGAGCGAGCCATCGGCGGTGCGCACCGTCCAGCCGTCGGTCTTGTCCAGCACCGCTTCAGGTCTCCCAGCGTTGACCATCGGCTCAATTGTGAAGGTCATGCCGGGGTGCAACCGCTTTCCCGTGCCGGGTTTGCCATAGTGCAGCACGGTCGGTTCCTCATGCAGTTGCTGCCCAACGCCATGCCCGGTCCATTCGCGCACGACCGAGAAGCCATTGGCTTCGACATAGGTCTGGATCGCGGCGCCAATATCCCCCAGGTGCGCGCCGCCGCGCGCCGCGCGAATGCCGCGCCACATCGCCTCTTCGGTCACCTCCAGCAACCGCTGCGCTTCCGGCGAAATCTTCCCCACCGGCACGGTGATGCACGAATCGCCATACCAGCCATTGAGCCGCACGCCAATGTCGATGCCGATGATATCCCCTTCTTTCAGGCGCTCGTTGCCTGGAATGCCATGACAGACGACATTGTTGATGGCAACGCAGATGGTGGCAGGAAAGCCGCGATACCCCTTATATGCCGGTATCGCGCCGTGTTTCCGCACAAATTGCTCGGCGATGCGATCAAGTTCTCTGGTCGTCACGCCGGGGCGCACATGCTCGCGCAGCACCTCGAACGTTTCAGCCACCAGACGGCCAGCAGCGCGCATGAGCGCAATCTGCTGCCGGGTACGCAAGACGATTGACATAGACTGGATATTCCTGGCGCCTGAACTGGCGCGTGATGGAGGCAAAGAGCGGCGCTCCGCCTGGCGTCGCCGATTGCTATCCGCAATGATGAATCTTCCTGGTATTATAGCACAATGCCTGCACGCGCTCGTTGATCCTCACACAAAGGCACAAAGGCGCAAAGGGGCGTTCTTTCTCTCCGTGTCTCGGAAATATGAGATAATGGCAGCTCGCGGTACAGAAAGGGCCACGTTGCCATGGTCGAAGAGACGACCCCTTCCTCACTTGCCCTGCCGTCAGGCATCTGGGTTGCCGGCCGGCGCGTCCTCACTGTCGGGTTGGCGCTGATTATCGTCGCCACTGCTTTCGAGATGCTCGCCGTTGCTGCCACGATGCCCGCCACTGCACGCGACCTTGGCGGGTTGGCGTGGTACGGCTGGGCATTCAGCGCCTTCATGCTGGCAAATATGGTCGCGGCGACGGTCGCCGGACCGGAGGCGGATCGCCGGGGAGTCGCCGTCCCGTTCATCGCTGGAACGCTGCTCTTTGTTGCCGGTTTGCTCATCGCAGGGCTGGCGCCGACGATGCCACTGCTGATCGTTGGTCGGGCGGTGCAGGGATTGGGCAGCGGCGTCATCGGCGCAGTGGTGTACATCATCGTCGGGCGCGGCTACGAGGCGGATGCGCGCCCGCGCATGCTGGCGATTATTTCGAGCGCCTGGGTTGTGCCGGGTATGGTCGGTCCCGGAGTGGCGGGAATGGTCACAGAGCACATTGGCTGGCGCTGGGTCTTCCTGGGGCTGATTCCGCTGCCGCTGGTCGCTGCGCTCATGGCGCTGCCATCGCTCCAGCGCCTCGCGCC
>DAOTWI010000897.1:0-4279 GCA_034436075.1 Roseiflexus sp. | reverse complement strand
TGGCGCGCCAACCGCTGCGCGCCGCGAAGAAGAGAATAGCCAGGTCGAGTTGCGGCAGCGCGTGCAGCAGCGCCTGATCAATGAACTCGATCCGCGCCTCGACCTCTCGAACGTCGCCAGGGTGCGGCAGCAGGTCGAGGAGATTTTCAATACGATCCTCGACAGCGAAAATATCGTGCTGTCACGGTCGGAGCGCGCGCGCCTGTTCGAGTCGATCGCTGCCGACATCCTTGGCTTCGGACCGCTCCAGGAACTGCTGAATGACCCGGAGATTTCCGAAATCATGGTCAATGGTCCCCGCAAGGTCTATGTCGAAAAGCGCGGCAAGATTCAGTTGAGCGAGGTGACCTTCGTCGATGAACAGCACGTCCTGCGGGTCATCGACCGGATCGTCGCTCCGCTTGGTCGCCGTATCGATGAGTCGTCGCCGATGGTCGATGCGCGTCTCCCCGATGGCAGCCGCGTGAATGCAGTGATTCGCCCGATTGCGCTCTGCGGACCGACGATCAGTATTCGTAAGTTCCGTAAGGAAGGGATCACGATCGAAGACCTGATCCGCTTCGGTTCGCTGACCCGCGAAATGGCGGAGTTTCTATCGGCATGCGTGCGCGCATCGCTCAATATCGTGGTCTCCGGCGGCACCGGTTCGGGAAAGACGACGATGCTCAATGTGCTGTCGTCGTTCATCCCCGATGATGAGCGCATTATTACGGTTGAGAATGCAGCGGAATTGCAATTGCGCCAGGAGCACGTCGTGCCGCTCGAGTCGCGCCCGCCGAACGTCGAGGGCAAGGGCGAAATCAGCATCCGCGACCTGGTGATCAACACGCTGCGTATGCGCCCGGAGCGTATCGTCGTCGGCGAGTGCCGCGGCGGCGAGGCGCTGGAAATGCTCCAGGCGATGAATACCGGTCACGATGGTTCCATGACCACGTTGCACGCCAACTCGCCGCGTGATGCGATTGCCCGTATCGAAACGATGTGTCTGATGGCTGGCATGGATCTGCCGGTGCGCGCCATCCGTGAGCAGATCGCCTCAGCGGTGAACCTGATCGTTCAGCTGGCGCGCCTGAAAGATGGCACGCGCAAGGTGATCTACATTACCGAAGTGCAGGGCATGGAAGGCGACGTGGTTGTGCTCTCGGACATTTTCGTGTTCGAGCAGCAGGGGCTTGATGAACGCGGCAAGATCATCGGTCAACTGAAACCGACCGGCATCCGTCCCCGGTTCATTGATCGTTTCGAGGAGCGCAACATTTACCTGCCGCCGAATATTTTTGGCTATGGCAGCGGTTCGTTTATCTAGAACGCTTCCCGGCGCGCTCCGAACGGCGCCCTGCCTGCACGGCGCTGGAAAGGAACCCTCTGTATGCCGATCTCTGCCGATCTGACCCAATTCATCGCGCCTGCCGCCATTTTCATCGTGATTCTGGCGGTCTTTGCGCTGCTGGCGCGCCGGAGCGCCGGAAGCGCCGGTTATGAGGAACGGCTGACGCAGTTCGCCGGGCGGCGCACCGATCAGTTGCAACGCTCTGCCAAAGATCAGTTGCGCGAGATCGATAAGGTCGTGGCGCGCGGCAAGCGCGGCAGCGAAACGCAGCGCAACCTGGCGCGCGCCGATCTGAAACTGACGGTGACCGAGTTCTACGCGATTAAGCTCCTCGCTGCCGCCGTCGGCGCTGCGGTCGGCGCGTTTATCGGGCGCGCCAGCTGGGAAGCGCAACTCCTGTCCGGGATTGTTGGTTTTGTGCTCTTTTCGTTCGTCCCCGATCTCTACGTTGGCTATGCCGCTAAACAGCGGGTCACGAAATTCAATGCCCAGCTAGGCGATACGATCAATATGCTGGCGAATTCGCTCCGTTCGGGGTACAGTCTGCTCCAGTCGATGGAACTGGTCAGCCGCGAGGCGCCCGAACCGACCGCCTCGGAGTACCGGCGCGTGGTGCAGGAGGTCGGGTTGGGGTTGCGCACGGAAGATGCGCTCGACAACCTGCTCAAGCGTGTGCCGTCGGAAGACCTCGACCTGCTGATTACGGCAGTCAAAATCCAGATGGAGTCGGGCGGCAATCTGGCGCAGATTCTCGACACGATCGGGCATACGATCCGTGAACGCATTCGCATCAAAGGCGAGATTGCGGTGCTGACCGCGCAGGGGCGCATTTCGGCGTATGTGATTACCGGGCTGCCGATCGGTCTGGCGATTTTTATCACGGTGATCAACCCGAACTATATGGCGCCGATGTTCTCGTTCGGCATGCCGCCGGAACACTGGTGCTGCCTGCCGGTCGCCGGTATTGTGATGATTGTGATCGGCTTCTTTGCGATTATGAAGATTGTCGATATCGAGGTATGAGAAGGGGGCGCGTATGACGGGCATGCTGCCGATCATCGGGTTTGGGGTGCTCATGCTGCTCGGCGTCGGTCTGATCATGATCGGGATGCGGCGTTCGTCGCAGCCGGATGCGATCAGCGACCGGCTCAGCCAGTTCACCGAACGCACCATGACCCTCGAAGAAATGGAATTGCAACAGCCGTTCAGCCAGCGTGTGCTGGCGCCGCTGGCGAAAAGCATTCTGGCAAAGCTGGGCGAGTATGGTCCGAAACAGAGCGCCGAGCGCCTGCGCATCAGCCTGGCGCAGGCGGGCAACCCGGGCAATCTGACCCCCATGCAGTTCAGCGGCATTCGCCTGGCGCTGGCGGTCATCCTGTTTGTTGTGGTTGGCGCGGTCACCTTCCTTCAGGGCATGGAAGTGACGCAGGCGCTGATGTATACCGCCATCGGCGCGGTGATGGGGTATCTACTGCCGGGCATCTGGCTTGGGCAGCAGATCAAGAAGCGCAAAAAGGCGATTGTCAAGGCGCTTCCCGATGCGCTCGATCTGCTGTGCATCTGCGTCGAAGCCGGTCTGTCGTTCGATCAGGCGATGCAGCGCCTGACCGAAAAATGGGACGATCCGCTCTCCAAGGAGTTCAGGCGCGTGCTTAGCGATACACGCCTTGGGCGCCCCCGCCGCGATGCGATGAAGGATATGATTGATCGCTGCGGCGTCGATGATGTGCAGACGTTTATCGGCGCGGTGATCCAGGCGGAACAGCTTGGCGTGTCGATTGGGCGCATTCTGCGTATTCAGTCGGACCAGATGCGCATCCGGCGCCGCCAGCGCGCTGAGGAGGAAGCGCATAAGGCGCCGATCAAGATGCTCTTCCCGATGGTCTTCCTGATCTTTCCGGCGCTGTTCATCGTGATCCTCGGTCCGGCGGTGCCCCGGATTATGAAGTCGCTCGGCGGATTGGGAGGATGAGCAGATTACCAGCGTCGTCTCCGACGATGATCGAAAATGTCACCCGTGGCACGGTGATTGCCGACCGCGCTGAAGTGGCGCGGTCGTGGCTTGCCCGCGGGCGCGGGTTGATGGGGCGCACGGCATTGCCCGCCGGGTATGGTCTGATTCTGGTTCCTGAATCGAGCATTCATATGTTCTTTATGCGCATCCCGATCGATGTGCTGTTCGTTGACCGGCAGCATCGGGTGATCGGTGTGCGCGAGGCGCTGCCGCCGTGGCATCCGTTCGCTGGCGTGGCGCCCTGGCGCGGGCATTATGTCGTTGAACTCCCCGTCGGCGCGATCCGCGCCAGCCGGACCGAAGTGGGGGATGAACTGCGGGTGACGCCGGGTATGTAGATCATGGGATTCGCCCGCCTGCGCAACAACCGCCTGATTGCCGCTGCGATCTTTACTGCGCTGCTGTTCCTCTATCTGCCGACTCTGACGCGAGTGCATACGTTCGATGCGCTGTCGTATGTGACGAGCGTCGAGCGCAAACCGTGGATGGAGTTGTTCCACCCGCACCATCTGGCGTATGGTCCGCTTGGTTCGTTGATGCTGGCGTTGAGCCGCGCTGTGGGGTACGATGGCGGCGCAGCGTTGCCGATGCAATTGGTGAATGCCATTGCAGGCGCACTAAGCGCCGCGCTGCTCTACCTGACGGTGCGCGCAGCAACAGGACGCGACGATGTGGCGCTGCCAGCGGCGCTGCTGATGGGTGCGGCGTATGCCTGCTGGTACTATGCGATTGAAATCGAAGTGTACACCGTCGCTGCTCTCTTTCTGGTCGTGTGCCTTGGGTTGATGATGCGCCCGACGCCATGGACGGTGCGCCGCTGCCTGGCATTGGGACTCGCTCAGGGGGTCGCAGTGCTGTTTCATCAAACGAATGCGCTGCTCTGCGCGCCGGTTACGTTGAGCGCGCTGGCGGATCTGCGCGCCGCCGGTTTCCCC
>DAOTWI010000896.1:0-9093 GCA_034436075.1 Roseiflexus sp. | reverse complement strand
ATCGCCGCGCCGCTGGCGAGATCGACGCCAATGGCGCTGGCGATCAGCATACCGGAGTAGACGATATGCGGTTCGCCGCGTTTGCTGCAGAGCGCCAGCGCGCCGTTCACCACCGTCCAGCCCGGCGGCAGAAAGAGATCGCAGCCAGTCTGCGGGTGAGTGGTCAGCTTGACCCGCGCCTGCGCCAGCCCGGTCTGGAGCGCGGTCAGGTGGGCTTCCAGCTCCGCGATCGTGCGACCGCCCTCCAGGAAATCGTCCACGCCGACCTTTTCATCGCCGATCTGCGGCAACACGAGCATCTGCACCTCAACGACGCCGCGAGCAATGAGCAGCGTCGCCAGGCGGCGCAGCGCGGTCGCCACCGGCGCCTTGCGGACCACATCGCTGTCGAATGCCAGCACAACCCGGCGCCCATTCCAGGCGATCTCATCGACATCGGGCAGGACCAGCCGGCCGCCGCTTCGGTTGGCGCCGCGGAAGCCCCAGACGCCATTGAGGTTGACCGGCACGATGGCGTTGCCATAGGCGGAAGCCAGCGCATCGGCTTTCTTGGCGCCTTCGGTGAACCAGAGCGGAATGGCCGGATCGCCAAGCGCGGCGCGGTAGCGCGGCAGGACATCGAAGCAGGGCGGCAGGCCCCTGGGCCATTCGTATTTGATCAGGCGCCCGCGACTCAGACGCGGGCGGTCCGGGCGCAGCACCCAGGCGTAGGGTTCCGGGCGACCAAGGCGGTAGACCGGGAAAGCCAGCCCGATGTGCACGAAGCGCCTGCTGATCGGCGCGCGTCCGAGCGCAGTCCACTCATCGAGGCCGCGGATGGTGCGATAGCCGCGTTCCTGCTGGATGGCTGCGCTGATGCCGCTGGCGGCGAGCTGGCGTTGATGGGCTGCCTCGCGGTCCACGATCCCCTCCCCGTGCTGCTGTGGATACGAACACATGTTCATTAATCATATCCGGCGGCGGTGGGCAGGGGAAGGGGGAAGATGTGGGGAGGGGAGGGGTAGTTTGGTCGGCTTGTAACGGATCGATGATCAAACTCTACGCTTGAGACGAAGGCGTCGCAGTTTCCCGCCATCGCAACGTCAGCGGTGCGTGGATTAATAACAGAATCTCGTCAGGATGCGGAGGAGATCGCAATGGTGGCGACCGATATGACACATCGTCATCAAAATCACAACCACTGCTTATCCGCACAAAGAGAGCCGATGGTGAGAAAAGTCAGTTGTTCTGGAAGAGCGACCCAGTGTAAAAGATTTCCCCCGGTTGAAGAGGATCACAGTCGGCATCCATCATATACAGCTAGCACCTGACCGAGTTATCAGCGTCGCGCCCATTGCTCTCCTCTGCGCTATCACGTCAGGATGTAGATCCCCTGCAAGCACGAGAATGGTCAGGCTATATGGACGCGTGTGAGAACGTGCTTATACACTTTTTGCAGCACTATTGACAATCAGCCTGCGACACATGCTCGCTCTGAAATGCTGTTACTCTTCATCATCATTCTCGTCGAGAGGATCAAGCGCAATCGCATACTCTGATACCAACTCGGCCAAATGCAACGGAAGCGGCAGCACGGTTGCACCGTCGTAGTGACTGAGCGCTTGCCGTAACTCATGGGTGTATGCTGCCCAGATCTGCGGATCATCGCCTTGTTGCAGCGCAGCAACTGTTAGCTCGACAATAGCGGGGTTCCATGCTAATTCGTCAAGCCCGCCTCCGTGCCGCGCTTGCTGAAATTGCAGCGGTTTTCCATATGTGCTGGCAAAGACACGTTCATTTATCTTTGATAATCCCTTCATAAACCCTGTCTCAGCCTCACTCTGAGCATACCACTCTGGCGTTTCGTGTGATTGGCGGTCACGTACCCGGATGATACGCAGACCGCGCCAGCGGTTGATGGGTTGAGGCGGTTCTTCGCCGAAGGCGATGCTGTCAATGGTTATCCGATTGTTTGCCAGCCATGACCATGCGCGACGAGCATTTTGGGCATGAACGAGCAACAAAGTATCACCCGTTCCAATGAACTCACGTTCGATGGTGGGTTGGATGAAGCGTATCGCATCGCGTGGGCGCTGAAATTCGTGAAGTGTTCCGTTCACTGCTGCCCTTGACAATGCGAGCAGCGCTTGTGGATACGGCAGCCACGTGGACAAACCGGGGGCGTAGACTTTGATCTGTTGCTTCTCTGGATCAATGTAGACAAACACAGGAAGCACCTGTTGGACGCGGCTTGGACTGCTTGCACGCTGGCGACTAACCAACCAGAGACTGGCCAGCCCTAACCGTTGTAGTCCAAGGGATTGTGGTTGCGGTTGACAAAAACCAACGCCGAGTTGGCGAAACATATCAAGAACGCCATTTTTCGCGCGATGGTCAAGGTGCTCATCGGCTCCGACTGTTATAAACTGGGTGAGGCGATTCTGTTGCGCGCATCCAATTCGAAGAGCGTGTTTGGGATCCTCAGCGCCTTGAAAGCCATCCTTTCCTTGCAATTCAATAAATGCTGCAACCGGCCTAGTTTTTGCTGGGAGCTGGATGGCAATATCATTCATACGGGTGCGGATCGCTGTCTGAAGACGATCACGGAGTCTGCTGCCAGAAAGCGGGATGGCGAGAGGTGCACCTAAACCGCCGAGTTGGCGTGTATCCACCGTGATGCGCAGCTCTTGGGTGTTGATGATGGCCGGGAACGAGTTGCCAATCGCAACGCTAAGCAGTTCTTCGATCGTCTTAATGAGTGCATCACGCACATCTGCGGTCTGAAAGTAGATCTCTATCGGTAATTCATCGCCGATGCTCTGAGCGATGGCCGCTCGGCGCAACGACCCAACATCTTGTGTTTCCTTCTCAACTTTTCTAGTATTCTTAGCAAAGGGAGTTCGGCTCACCGCAATGCGGAACTTGTGTGTTGGGTAACATTTCGGCAATGGTTCGATAACGGCGACCAAAGGTTGTAATTTGTCTGCAATCTGCTCAAATAAGGTTCGGCGCATCTTTGTCATTATACCGGGATCAATGGCATGCTCGGGCCGCATACCATTGCGATAGACGAGGGCTGCGTGCCAGTCGCTTCCAGTGTTAAGCGCACCGACAGGGTCGGCGCAGATTGTTGCTGGATCTGGAAAAGAACGCTCTGCCGAGACCAGTTCGTTAAGGATCGGCGTCAGATTGCTGCCCCAAACGTAGTTACCAGTGCTATTGTTTGTAGACGAGCGCTCCCACCGGATAGGTGCAACCTGAAAACTGGTTGAGAGCGGCATCCCCTCAATCCAGGGTACGTGGGTTAGTAAGAAGACGCTGGTCTCTTCTCCTGCGGGCAGATACTTCACTGGTTGGCTGACCCACCGTCGCAAGCCGAGATCACAGTGGATAACCGGAAATGGTCGGAACGGCACTGTTTGTACAGTAAAGGTGATAACTATGGAATAGTACCATGTTCGTTTATATTTATAGGATTGCCGCGGCGGCCACGAGATAAGTTCTGCGCCCTGACCACCAGGTCTGAGTGGCGCTCGCCGGAACTGGAGACGCTCTGTATCGAGATCAAAGAAGACATCACAACGACTGATCTGAGCAGCAAGGAGATCGGGCAGCAGCACAAAGCTCTCGTTGTTCTTGGTCGTTGCAGTGCCGTTTTCGGATACGCTCCAACTGCCGACATCAAAGGTCTGCTCGCGCCATTGCAGATCGGTGGCCCGGAGTAATTCGAGAGTATTGCGACGCATACGCGTATCGACACTGGAGTACTCTCCGCGCACCCATGCTGTCACAATACGATATATTGCCCGCTCATTGATCGGTTGCTGAGCGATCAACCATAAGCGCGCGTCGTGTTTGTCAGCATTGGGCGCAATCGAGATCAAGTCGGGCACGAGTGCACGGAGCGCCTTATTCAACGTGCTGATCTTAGGGCGTGACTCTGCAGGCTTATGTCCACTTTGTATCGATTGCAGCTCGTGGAGTGCGGTTTTCCATCGATTAGGGAAGGACAGCGTCTGCATCACCGTCGGCAATGACTGCTCAGCATTTAGTAGTCGTAATGCGAGTGTTTGGATTTCATGATATTGAGGCATTGGCAATTCCTCCCATAGTTTCAAGCGCGGTGTAGAAAGGGCCATACAATGCTTGCACCAGTGATCGATCCGCTGCTGACACAGAACGATCATCTGGCGAGAAGTATGGGCGCAAGACGGATCGCATGCTTACCAGCAGACTGGAAGCAGGTGTATCAGGGAGTTCAGAACCCTCAGCCGTGCGCAATGCGAAGGCTGCATCGCAAAAGAAGACCTTTGCCGGACTGCCACCGCGCACGAGACGACCAATCACCTGCCAAATGGCGACGAGCTGCGTCCACGTAAGCGCTTGCAGTTCTTCCGGATCGAGGGTGCTGTAGACCATTGGCAGCCGAAGCAAGCGGCGCCATTGCGCGTAGGCTGAGGTGCGAAAGGTTTCGGCTATCTGTTCGAGTGATGGCTGTTTTGTCTGTAGGCGTTGAGCGTACCATTGCAGGTTTGCGTAATGATCAAGCGCCCACCGGTTGATCGCGTGAATTGCGTAGGTAATATCATCTGGTCGTGGATGGGGGCGAACAAGAAAGTAGGCGGCGCCGATTGCGGCCTCGTCGTGTTTGTTCAGAATGTTATGCCCTCGCTCAATAGCCAGCAGCGGGGCGATCAGAATCCATGCACTTCCAACGCCAAACTGCGCTACGAGACCGCGTTGTAGCCCGCGCCCAGTTGATCTAGTTGACCACTGGCTCTCGAATTCATCGTCATCAGGCACGAGATGGATGACGTAGTCTTTCCAGTCGGGTCGTAGTTCACGCAAATACTCTGCGGCATTGCGTGCCTCTTCATAACTGCCGACGAGCAATAATAGCTTCTGTCGATTCGATGAAAGTTGATCGCGCGTCTGCTCCAGTCGACTAACGCCGCTGAGTTGGCTTGGTCTGGCCAGTTCGTGCAGGAGCGATTTGAGAGCTTTCTGACGATGGTTGGGCGGTGCGCCTGAGACCTTGATCGGACGATACTCTGCGTCATAAAGGGTCAGGAACTGGAATACGCTCTGCTCAATCGCCCTCAGTTCATAATCTGGCGCGCGAAGGATACCGTTCACCCGTGCTTGCACGTGGTAACTGGCTGAACCTATCGCCCAACTTGTACCGGAAAGCAATAGCGTATGCGGTCCGATATAGCCGTCACCAGCAAACAAGAACGGCAAGTGCAGCATGAGCCAGCGACCTACCCCCATACATCGAAAGAACCGAAGATCACCGGGCTCTTTGGGGTCGTTTGCCGACTTCACATACTGAAATGCCAGTACATTGCCCATTGGAGCTACGGGAATGACTCCCATGTAGTCATCGGGTGGTCGATGGAAGAGAATCGAACTGCCGCCTTCGAGTTGCAACTGGGTTTCGACTTGCTTCCACAACCGGAAGAGGATGTTGATGCGATCTTGCAACACGGCAACCAGTAGCGCAAACTCCATTTGAACGATTAGATTTGCGCGCTGATCCGGCGCGATTTGTCCTGCGCTTCCTTGATGTGAGTCGATCCATCTCCCAATCTTAGCCCGCAGTCGTTGGTCATCGGTGTGGACAATCGCCTGTTGAGCAATCTCGGCCAAAGGATGGTCACGCCGCTCACCTAGCGGATCGTCAAGATAACCTTCAAACAGACGCATTAGGCGTTGATACTCAGGGTTTTCTTGTCGATCATGTTCAGCGGCTCCGCTGAGCTTTAGCGCAATCCGATCAAAGAGCAACCAATCCGTGAAGTAGTCTTTTCGATCAACCCAGTCGTGGAGGGCGGGTTCGCGCAACAGCAGGGCGTATAGCTTATTGGTGGAGGTTTGGGCTGTCTCGTGCGCCTGAACCCAATGATCTACCGCTTCATCGCGGAGTTGTCCACGCCCTTCGGCATTCAAGACCGGCACCACATGCTGCCAGAGCCGGCTGAGCCAAGCGTCGTTGCTCCGGCTGACCAGGGTCTGGTTCGGGCTAAAAATCGCATCGAGTTGTACCTGCACACGATCGGCTTCATCGATGATTATAAGATCGCTGCGCCGCGCTGCCAGTTCGGCAAAGCGGATACGCTCGCGATTAATCTGTGGATTGATCGCCGAGTAAATGAAGCTTGCCGGCGTAGCAATCCAGATCAGGGCGTTTACAGCATCACGCTGGGCTCGATGAAACGGACAACCGCTATAGAGCGGACATGTAAACGCACTACCTGTTGCAACAGGCGCTTGATAATCATCTGCATCGCGGTACAGGTTTTGGCATGGGTAGTGATCAAGAGCAATCGGCTTTGGTCGATCGTGGAGTCCGTCAAGGGGACAAGCAGTGCTGAGCCACGTGAACCCGTAATGATCATGCGCAAGCGTCTCGGCAGGCTGCGCGGCAGCAAGCACTCGGTGGAGGCGCTGAAGATGGCGTTCGCGGTTCGACACGCCCAGAATTGGCGCGACTGGCAGTCCAAGGCGGGCAAAACGGTCAGCGCGATCAAGCACGCTGATTACATCGCCAACAATGATTGTTGTGCGTCGGCCGGTCCGTGCCATCCACACCGCCAGTACGTCCATCAGAGTTGATTTGCCCGAGCTGACCATGCCAATCAAGTGAACCACACCATTGAGCGTGAGTGAAGTAGATGGTTTGAGCGCTCCATCCGATTCGCTGACCAGTTCGAGCTGCACTCGGGCGATGCGCCGTTCCCATTGCTCGGCTTTCAGTCCACGAGCAGTTAACTCGTGATCCATCCAGCGCGCTGTGGCAATAAGATCGTCCCATGTGACGGTGATTGGCTCGCGTTGGCGTGGCGCATCTATTGGATGCGCTTGTGGTGCAGGGAGGATCAATTCTTCAGTCAGCTGCACGTCGCGCCAAAACGTTTCATCTCGGTAGAAGTAGCGTCCGGCCTGCGCCGAGCGGCGTTGATCACGGTAATAGGGCGGAGACGCGCCTAAAGCGACAGCGTAGACGCGCTGTCGCTCACTAGCAATAGTCGGAAAGCGCTCCTGATAGGTTTTTCCATCGGCATCGACATCGTATCCGCGGAGGTGTTCGGGGAGCATGCGATAGCGATCAAGCGCTCGTTTCCATAGAAATGGTCCGCGAAAGAATGGAAGCAGGAGGCGAGCAATATGCAGCGCTCGCTGATCCTCAGCGCTTGCCGGTAAAATACCCGGAAAGGGATAGCCAACGAGCAGCGCCCAGAGTGTATGGGCCGGCATCTCTGGCGCTAGACGTTGCATCACATGCAGTCCAAGCTCAATCGAGCAACACTCATATGGTTGGATAGTGGCATCGTCTGGCCAGTGGTTGTGCAGGTGTTCAACGAGAGGTCGTGCCCAAGCACGAATGTCACGCATGGTCGCCTCTTTCTAGCTCCCCTTCAGCTCGTCGCAGCAGATCGCTCTCAAAACAAGCGTGTACGCAATCAGAAAGCGCGCGACACATGTTACGAAATGCTCGTACATAGTCGGGCCGTTGCGCACGACGTAAGTCGGGAAAAACAAAGAAGGCCATATCCCATGGCGGGTCATTGGGGAACGGCTTGTGACTCACACTCCGGGCAAGCAGGAACGGATTGCTCCAATCCTTAACGTCAACCGCCCAAACCGTTCCATGGGGGAACGTGACACGAATATCGTAGCGATCAAAGGCAGGCCATAATTCTACCTGTAGCCCAAGGGCTTCGAGGTTAGCGGCAAGCCGGAGTTCAGTGCGGCCGGGCGCGGCAATGTACCGGCGGAGATCGCGGCGTAACCAGACGACCTCATCACGCAGTGACCAAAAACGCATTGGCTCCGAGTGCCCCTGCGTCCGGCACTGCTCATCCTCACAGATGAGTTCATTACGCCGACTACGCAGCAGCAGGTTGCCGCAGATCTTGCACGTTGCCCATTCACCATTATGAACTGCTGAACGCGGCGCAGGTTCATACGCCGCACGAATCTGTTCGACGAGGATGTCGAGTTGCGGTTCGCTAAGCATCATTTGGAATTCAAAGGCTGTAAGCACCGGACGCTCAATGAGCATCCGGCGGAAGGCCGTATACGCTTGAGGATCTTGTGCGTTTCTGCAGATACTGATCACATTGAGCAGCAATCGTTCCTCGCTGAGTTCTGCCTCAATGTCTCTCCCGCTGCGTGCCCAAGCCTCGCAGGTCGCGGTAGGAATCTGATCATCGAGCAGGCGCTCATCGTCGGCCACGCTTCCTTCGGGAAGGTCAAGCCCCCAACTGATAAGTGGCCGCCGACACCAATTGAGCAGATCCATCACACTCTGCGGAGGTTGGCGTCTGCGACGCAAGCACGCCAGGACAAGCCGATTTAAGCCGCGTTGAAAAGGTGTTGGGTATGGTAGAGCCAATGCAGTAGGCTCTTGAGCTAGTTGTGTCAGCACGATCAGACCGCTTGCAATCAGATGTACGGTCAACTCGTCAGGCCGCAGCGTAAATGCCGCTTCAGGAAGAGGAGAGTCTGTCTTCTGATTCGATATCACAGTGTCCATGGGATCACCGCCTTGTGAGACAGATGAATATGATTACAGCATACCATGCCCTTGTGACAGCGAGTGTCACAATTCTGATGACCGGGTCAAGTCTCCAAAGAGTTTGCATACTCGCCTGATAGACACCTTTGCCTACATTGCGTGGGCAACATCGATTAGTTGGATAACATCGAACTGATCACGTAATCTATTCTTCACAATCGTACATAACAATAACAATGGCGCCCCAGTCGCTGTTTAGCACATATCTATCCTAATACGGAACAGCAGGTAGCAGAATTTCAGGCTATAAAGTAGTCATACGCACCGCCAATAATCGAAAACTCGTTAGGTGCTCCGTCTCCAATATCATCCCCCCTCATCCCCCAACATTCGCTCCATCCACTGCCGCACCCCTGCCCGATCCAGCCCCAGTTTGCGCTGCACGTTCTTCCAGTGCGTCGTCACGGTCGCGGGCGCGATTGAGAGCTGGACGGCGATCTGCGCGCGCTCCAGGCCGTGATGCTCCAGCCAGAGCACTTCGAGCTCGCGCACACTCAGCGGCGCGCTGGCGCAGCGCCGCAGGACCTCGGCGG
>DAOTWI010000895.1:0-5239 GCA_034436075.1 Roseiflexus sp. | reverse complement strand
TCCGAGCCGGTCGGGTTGCCGAGGGTCCCGCGCGCTCCCGGCAGGCTGGTGTACTGCACCCGCGCTGTGTTCGTGATCTGCGTGCCCGCGACCGTGCCCGGCACCACGCGCACCGTCGCAGTGATGACGACATCGTCTCTGTCGGAGGTGATGTCCTGGACCGAGTTGAGGCGATCCAGCGTGTAACTAATCACGCCGCCAGCGCCGAGGGTCGAGCCGTTGGTCGCGGTTGTTCCCGTGGGCGCGGCGATCTGCACGCTGAGGAGTTCGAGCGACGGCGGGAGCTGGTCGAAAACCGTCACATCAAAGGCAGCGACCTGATCAACCAGCGCAAAGCCGACAGTCGTTGTAATCGGCGTGTTGGTTGGCGCTGTTTGCACTGCGAATGTACGTCCGGCGTTGATCGCGCCGCCAGTGACGTAGACCTGTGCACCGATCACCGCTTCTAGGTGCGAGTCGAACTCCGGCACACGCTCGAGGGTCAGGGTCCCGCCGCTCAGATTGGTGACACGGTAGACGCCGTTCTGGCTGGTAGTCGTCTGGTTCTTCACCAGGATGCGCGTGCCGTTCGGGAAGTTGGTCGCGTTGACCGTAACACCGTCGATGGATGTCGCTGTTGTGGTCAGCGTTCCGCGTCCAAATGTCCCGCCGCTGTGGTTGGATGTTCCGCCTCCCAGATTTCCTGTCGTCGCCACAGCCACGGTCATTGCTGGCGCCACCTCGCGCCAGTTGAGATTGCCTGCGTTGATTGCTAACGGAACCGGCTCGTCCAGGTAGTAGGTTCTGCCCGCCAGCGTGGCGCCTTCCTGGACGACCACACGGTAGCCGAGGGCAAGTTCCGCCGTGCTGTCGAGGTCGGTCGCGCGGTCCCAGACGCGCGCACCGGTGAACGGATCGATGAAGACCAGCGTGTAAAGGCCGTTTTCCGCGGCGTTCGTCTGGCTGCGCACCAGGATGCGGTCGCCGACGTTCAGCGTCACGCCATCGACCGTGGCGGGCGCATTGGCGAACTGCCCGGTTCCGCCGAACCCGCCGCTGGCGTTGAACCCGGCAATGTCCCCCGTGGTAGCGACGCGCACCGGAACCGCCGGACTGGTGGGCCAGGCGACGCCATTGGCGAAGCGCAGCGTGTAGGTGAAGACATCCCCGGCGTCAACCGTCAGCGCGCTGGCGATGGTCTTGCTCAGGTTGTTGATCTGCGGCTCAACGACCGTAATGCGGTTGGCGTCGTTCTGCACAGAGGTCAATCCGACCTGCGAGCCGCTGCGGAAATACTGGAAGTCGTTGTTCAACAGCACGCCGCTCTGATTGCCGGTGTTGACTGTATTCAGCACCTGAGCGTTGAACTCGATGACGACGAACTCCAGATCGGCGTCGTTGTCGTTGTTGACGACATTTCCGAGACGGAAGTGGACGGCACTGCCACTGTTGAACACATCCGGGTCACTGTTGACATCGTTGTTCGACGAGACATTCCCATCGAACCCGGTTCCCTCGCCAATCGCCAACCCATTACCGCTGCCGACCGCCAGGCTCAACCCAATGACCGTGTCTTGGTTACCGGTGATATTCAAACCAGCGCCGCTCAACGCAGGAACCTGTGCACCGGCGCTCGTCGAGGTGATGCCGCCGCTGTTGCTGACGAACGCAACCCGCACGGTGTTGTCGTTGACGAAGCGCATGCCAGCGGGAATGCGATCCAGCAGTTGCAGGTTTGGCGATGTCCCCTCCGGGATCGTCGTCACCAACCGGTAGCGCACGATTTCGCCCGGCGCCGCGATGTTGCCGAAGGCGATCACCGCGTCGATGTCGATGTCGAACTGCGATGTGCCATTATCGCCGCGGATTTCGAGCCGTGTGATGTTGCGCAGGTCGAGACCCGGCGCCGTACCTGCTGCGACGGTTGTGCTGTTCGGACCGAGCAGGCTTTGCGGCGCGAGCGCGAATGTCGAAGAGTTGAAGTTGCTTGTGGCGAAGCGCCAGCGCCAGTTGGTGCCGTCGGCGTCTTGCAGGTGAATGTCAATGTTATCCGCCGCATTCCCGGCGACCAGGCGCGCGGAGATCGCCAGCGCAGTGTGGTTCGACAGATCAACCGGCGTGGCGAAGGTGATGTAGCCGCCGCCGCGTTCGGTCGAATTTTCCGCAATGCGCACGAAATTCGGGAACGTCGTGACATTGCCCGGCGCGTCGTCCCAGGTGTTATTGCCGCCGGTAAACGCCGAACCCGGCAGGAAGCCAGTGAACCCTGTGCCGCTGAAATCCGCCAGCACCAGCGGATCGGCGGTGTGCGCCTCGGACGTGGCGACGATCCGCTTCGCCAGGGTTGGCGAGACAATTGTAACGTTTGCGGCTTCGCTGCCGAAATAGTCGTTGATGCCGCTGGAACCGTTGCGCTCGCCGGTGGCGCTGCCGCTCGCTCCGGCGGTCGAGCCGAAGAACCCGCCTGTGCCCGCGCTTCCCGGCAGGCTGGTGTAGGTCAGGTTCGCGGTGTTGGTGATCGTCTGGTTCGGAACGACGGTGACATTCAGGGTCGCCTGGTAGGTGATGGTCACATTGCACCCCGGCGGCACGCGCCCGATCGTCACGTCCACCGTGTTCCCCGCGCTGGCGTTGGTGACGCCGGTGGCGCAGCCGCCTGCGGACGTCACCGAGATGCTGGCAGGAATGAGGGTCACATCGGTGACGGGCAATGGATCAAGGATGCGCGCATCGAAAGCGTCGCTCACCGTCGCGCCGGTCGCGTTCGTGAAGGTGACCGTGTAGGTGATCACGTCGAACGCATCGCCGCTCGTCGGGCTGGCAGTCTTGTTGTTGGTCGCCGTGTTGAATGCAATACTCGGTTCAACGACCGTGACGCTCACCGGCGCCGAGGGGTCAGTCTCGAATGCGCCAAAGCCGGGCGGGTTCATGCGTGCAACCACGGTATTGCTGCGCACATCGCCAGCGTCGTTCGGGTCGAGCGTGTCGTTATCGACAATCGCGTTGAACTCGACGACGATGAACTCGTCGCCGGGGTCGTTGTCGTTGTTCGACAGGTTGCCGAAGCGGAAGAAGACGTCTGTGCCGCTGCCGTAGGTGTCCTGGTTCGTCGTTTCGTTGCTGGAGATGTTGCTGTCTCCAAAGGTGCAGGAAATGCTCGACGAAGGCAGGGTTGCCGGGTTCAGCGCGTCTGCCAGCGTCGTCACGCCAGGCGGATTGATCGCCGCGCAGGAGACCGGCGCTACGTCATAGGCGCCTGCCGTTGTGATGTTGTTATTGGCGATGAACGCAAAGCGCGCCGATCCGTCGTTGAGGAAGGTCAACCCCGGCGGCAGCCGGTCTACCAGCGAGAAGGCGTAGACGGTGGCTTCCGGTCCGGCGATGGCAATGCGGAAGCGCACAATTTCGCCGATCGTGACGTTGCTGCCGAACGTGTGCGCTTCGGACGTGGCGACCAGCGCCTTGCCCGGCGTTACGACCGGGACGGTGAATGTGGCGGATGCAGTCGCGGCGTAGTCGTTCAGCGCGCCGCCGGGTCCATCGGCGCCGGTGCGCTCGGTGGAAGCAGCGTTGTGTGTTGAGCGTTGCCCCGGATTGCCATCGAGCGACGTCCAGCGCAGGAACGCGGTATTGGTGATTGCGGCGCCTGGTGTCACAGCATTGGAGAGCGTGCCGCGCACGACGATGCTGATCGTGCGCCCCTGCGCAATGTCCATCGGCGTCGGGTTGCTGAGAGTCCAGGAAGTCGCATCGCTGCCGCTCAGCGTGAAATCGGCGGTCGTCAGCAGACCGGCGCTGTCGGTGACGCTCAACACCGTCGGAGCGAGAATGAGCGAGCCGCTGCCAAACGAATTGATCGGCAGGGTGTCGGTGATCACCGCATCATAGGCATCGGTCTGGCTGCCCGCCGTGTGGCTGATGGTGATGGTGTAGTCAATGGTGTCGCCAGCGTCGTAGACGCCAGGCGGCAAGGTCTTGCCCACTGCGAGGGTCGGCTCAATAACCGTGACGTTGTCGGCTTCAACCGGCGGCAGCGCGTAGGAACCCTGTCCCGGAACGCTCCACGAGAAATCGGCGCGGTTGTTGCGCTGCGCGCCGCTCTGATTGGCGGCGGTGTTCAGCACGACGGCGCGGTAGGTGATGACGATTGTTTCGTCAACAGCATTGTCGCGATTGCTGTTGGTGATCTCGCCGAGATTGAACACAATTGACTGTCCGCCTGCACTGATCGTTGTGTTGGCAGGCGTGGCGCCGGTCGTCGGCAACCCGCCGCTGGCGAAACTGAGCGCCGGCGACGCCGTCACGCCGGTGACATCGACGAACGCCAGCCCGGCGTCGAGGGTGTCGGTCAGGATCGCGTTCGTGGTCACGCCTTCGGGAATGGTGATCGTCAGCGTGTAGGTGACCAGTTCGCCAATCACGACCTGCTGGCGCGTGTTCGTGACGCTCTCGATTTCTGTAGCGGTCAGGACCTTGGCAATCGCCGGACGGCGAATGGTGACCTGCGCTGTATCCGACGGGTCGGGCAGATCGTCGATGCCACCGTCGCTCGTGGCGACGTTCGTCAGCGTGGCAGTGTTGACAATCTCCTGGTTCGGCGCGACGTTGTCGCCAAGGGTCACGTCATAGGTGATGATGACCGTATTCGAGCCGTTCGTTACTTCGACAATGTTACTGCGCGGACCGGACGCGCCGCGGCTGAGACCGGCGGGACGGTCGTCGCGGGTTGGCGCGGTCGTGTTGCCTGCCGTGTAATTGTCCGCCAGCACGATGCTGAATTCACCGGTCGACGGGTTGTAGGTCGCGTAGTAGTCGCTGACGCCCGCATTTGTCCAGGTGACCGGCGTGGTGTTGAGGGTGATCGGACCGCTCGTGCTGAAGGCGCGGTTGGCGTTGCCGCTCAACCCGCCGAGCACGGCGACGCGGTAGCCGCCGGTCAGTTCGGCGTCATCGTCGAAATCGCCGGCGCGGGTGAGGGTCGCCTGGTTGATGCCAGGGAAGACGGCGGTGACGACATAGATGCCGTTCTGCGTTGCGCTGGACTGATCCTTCACCAGCACCCGGTCGCCGACATTCAACGTCACGCCGTCGATATTGCGTGGCGCATTCGTGAACTGACCGTTATTCGGCGACGTGGCGAACGTCGCGCCGGTCAGGGGTCCGGTGGTGGCAACCCGCACCGTGCCGCTGACGACATCACCGGTGAGCAGCGTGCCATCGCCGCGGCGGACGGCGAAATTGGCGGCTGCCAGCGTCGCCG
>DAOTWI010000894.1:0-4242 GCA_034436075.1 Roseiflexus sp. | reverse complement strand
CGTTTGCGGGTCAAGGCTGAATACAACAACGATGCTTCCTCAGCGACTCTGTGGTAGAATGAAGAGCAGTTTCGTGCTGCGTGAACGTTTGCCACAACGCCCATGAACGCGCTGACCTGCCAGCGTGACTGCCGGAGACCCGGATGCGCAACACGTGCGCCACATCATTGCATACCATGCGGCAGGACTGGCGCGTCGCTGCGTATGCGCAAGCCCCGCCCTGCAAGCGTCGTTGCCGTACTACCCCTGATCCTTATAGGAAGATCAACCAGCTATTGGACAACCTCGTGATCGGCGTTGGCTTCGACAGGCTCAGCCAACGTCAACCGCTCCACAGGTGCGAGCGTGTTTGTCCAGGTTGAGATTGATCGTCTCTATGAGATTCCTGGTTCCTGGTTCTCAGTTCCTGGTTCTCGGTTCCTAGTTCTTGGTTCTTGGTTCTCGGTTCTCAGTTCTCATGATCGACATCATCATTCCAAACTACAACGGCGCCTCGCTTCTGCCGACATGCCTCGACTCGCTGCGGGCGCAGACGCGGCGCGATTTCTGCGTGGTCGTCGTGGACGACGGCAGCACCGACGACTCCGTTGCGCTGGTGCGGCGACGCTATCCCGAAGTGCAGGTTATTACACTGCCTCGCAATCGTGGACTGGCGGCGGCGGTCAATGCCGGCATCGAAGCGACCGGCGGCGAGTATGTGGCGCTGCTCAACAATGATACTGAAGCGCATCCGCGCTGGCTGGAGCAGTTGGTCGGCGCGCTGGATCGCTATCCGGCGTATGCGTTTGCCGCCAGCAAAATGATGTTGTTCGACCGGCGCGACCACTTCCATTCAGCTGGCGATTACTATCGCCTTGATGGCGTCCCCGGCAGCCGCGGCGTCTGGCAGCGCGACGTGGGGCAGTTCGATGTCATGGAAGAAGTGTTTGGTCCCTGTGCAGGCGCTGCGGCGTATCGACGAGCGGCGCTGGAAGAACTGGCGGAGGACGGCCGGGTCTTCGATGAAGACCTGGTGATGTACTGCGAGGATGTCGATCTGAATGTGCGCGCCCAATTGCGCGGCATGCGCACGGTGTACGTACCGCGCGCCGTGGTGTATCATCGGTTGAGCGCGACGGGAGGCGGCGCGCTGGCGAGTTATTACTGCGGGCGCAACTTTATGCTCGTCTGGGCAAAGAACATGCCAGCGCCACAGGCGCGACGTTACTGGCCCCTGCTGATCTGGTCGCAGATCGGGTTTGTCGTGCATGCACTCTGGCATATCCGCGAACCTGCCGCGCGCGCCCGTTTGCGCGGGCAGCTCGATGGACTGCGTGCGTTGCCTCGGTTTGTGCGCAAGCGTCGTCGCGCGACGGGCAGGCGCGCCGGTCAGCTTGTTGTTGAAACACGCTATTGATAAGGAGTGACCGTGACCTCCACCGAGTCTTCTCCCTACCTTTCGGTCGTGATCCCGGCGTACAACGAAGAGCGTCGCTTGCCGGCAACGCTGCAACGGGTGCTCGACTATCTGGCGCAGCAACCCTATGCCTCAGAAGTGATCGTCGCCGATGATGGCAGTTCGGACGGAACTGCGGCATATGTCGATCGGCTGCTCGATGTGCATCGCAACCTCTTCTTGCTGCGGCTGGACCATCGCGGGAAAGGGTATGCGGTGCGTTCCGGCGCGCTGATGGCGCGCGGCGAGTGTATTTTGCTCTGCGATGCGGACCTTGCGGTGCCAATCGAGGAGTGGGAACGTCTGCGGCGCTATCTGGAGAGCGGATACGATGTAGCGATCGGATCGCGCGAGGGGTTGGGGGCGCGACGGATCGGCGAGCCGTGGTATCGTCACGTGATGGGGCGTATCTTCAACGCAATTGTGCGTCTGGTAGCGGTCGGGGGCATTCAGGACACCCAATGCGGCTTCAAGGCGCTGCGGCGCGCCGTAGCGCACGATCTCTTCCGGCGGGTGCGCATCTATGGGGATGATGCGCCGCAAGTCGAAGGGGCGGCAGTCACTGCCTATGATGTCGAGTTGCTTTACCTTGCAGCGCGACGGGGCTACCGCATCGCTGAAGTGCCGGTGGTCTGGCAGTATGGCGAAGAGACGAAGGTCAACCCGCTGCGCGATTCGTGGCGCAACCTGCGCGATGTGCTGAAGGTCCGCTGGTTTGCGCTGCGCGGCAGGTACGCCGGTCTCAATGCGCCGCTGGCGACGGCGGCGGAGGAAGGTGCGCGCAGAACGGTCGATACCCGGTAAAGGGCGTTGCGCGCCTCTCCGCGCTCTCTGTGTCTCTGTGGTTCAATGTGTAAGGTAGAGACGTTGCAACGCAACGTCTTCGGATCGAACGTTCCATGTGAGAAAGGGGTGAATGTTGCACGCCAGAGGGCGTTGGACATTGAACATGCGAAAGATGAGGGTGTAGCGCGCCCCTCTCTGTCCTCTGTGTCTCTGTGGTTCAAATTGAAGGCAGCGCCGTGGCACCGCAACGTCCGGGCAGAGACGTTGCACCGCAACGTCCGGGCAGAGACGTTGCACCGCAACGTCCAGGCAGCGCCGTGGCACCGCAACGTCCGGGCAGCGCCGTGGCACCGCAACGTCTCAAAAATCGCGCCAAAAGCGCGTCGCGCAGAGGGGGTGACCTGTGAGTATCGAAACAGCCGCGATAACCGCCGAAGACCTGGCGCAGATGTCGTTTGGCGAGCAGCGAGTCGAACTCGTGCGCGGGGAGGTGATCACGATGGCGCCAGCCGGTGCGGAGCATGGTGAAATTGCGGGTCTTACATTTGGCGTGTTGTTCAACTTTGTTCGCACCCACGGTCTGGGGTCGCTGTACGCCGCCGAAACCGGGTTCATTCTGGCGCGCAACCCGGATACAGTGCGCGCGCCGGATGTGGCATTCGTCGCAGCCGAACGAGCGGCGCAGCAGCGCGGACGCACCGGGTTCTTCGAGGGTCCGCCCGACCTGGCGGTTGAAGTGGTGTCGCCGAATGACACGGCGGAGGATGTCGAGGCGAAGGTGCTTGATTATCTGGAAGCGGGCGCGAAAATGGTCTGGATTGTGCGCCCGCGCACGCGCACAGTGACGGTGTATCGCTCGCTGCGCCAGGTGCAGGTGCTGCGCCCCGGCGACGCGCTGGACGGCGGCGATGTGCTGCCGGGTTTCTCGACGCCGGTTGAGACGCTGTTCGGTGGTTGAAGGTTGAAGGTCGAAGGTGGCAGGTGACGCAAGGCGAGAGGCGAGAGGCAAGAGGCGAGAGGCAAGAGGCGAGAGGTGTGAGGATAGGCGAGTGGCGGGCGAACAGGTAGCGTCGTTGCACCGCAACGTCTCAGGTAGCGTCGTTGCACCGCAACGTCTCCAGATCGCAAGAGAGCGTGTGAGAAAGGGTGAATGTTGCACGCCAGAGGGCGTGGGACATTGAACATGCGAAAGTGGAAGATGAGGGTGTAGCGCCTCCCTCTCTGTCCTCTGCGCCTCTGTGGTTCAAATGTGAAGGTTGCAGGTTGAAGGTGAAAAGGTAAGAAGGCTAACCCCTGACCCCTAACCTCTAACCCCTAACCTCTAACCTCTAACCTCTAACCCCTACTTCACCGCCACCGATACGGAATGCCTGGCAACCGCAGATACTCCCCCCCCAGGTTCGCCAGCAGAACGACCTCCGCCCCTTCAGGACGCTCGAGCCGGGCATAGCGAGTGTACTGGATGCGCGTCGCGCCGCGCTGCATCGCGTCGCTGATCGGTGGTCCCAGCGCCGCCATCCCGCCATTGGCTTCCCAGGCTGCCAGAAATGCGCCGTGCAGGGTGTATCCGGTTTCTGGAAAGAACCGCGATGCACCGGTTTCCGGTTGCGCGGGATGCAGACCGCTCTCGCCGAGCAACACCAGTTCGCCGAGCGGCAGGCGGGTGATGTCGCCTCCGGCATAGCGCACGCAAGCGCGCAGGAAACATTGCAGCACGCCATCGGCAAACGGCACGGCAGGCATCAGCGGATCGCCCGGTCCCTCGTATTGGCCCGCGTTCACCCAGAAGGTAAAGATCGGCGCGGGCACGAAATAGCCGCGTTCGCCGAGCAACCGTCCGCCCGGTTCGCCAACCTCGATCTGCGCCACGCGCTGCGGAGGCGTGAAAGGGTCCGCGTCGCCGCGCAGCGCCGCCGCCAGCCGGTAGGTTCCTGGCGGCGGTTCAAACGGCAGATCGACCGGGTGCATGTGCTGAATTGCGGCATCGCCCCAATCGGCAGGGCGGAGCGCGCCGTAGATCA
>DAOTWI010000893.1:0-5813 GCA_034436075.1 Roseiflexus sp. | reverse complement strand
GACGCTGACCGGCGGCGGTGAGCGCATCCTGACAGCGCGCCACATCGTGGTGGCAACTGGCGCTCGTCCCCGTCTGCTGACGGTGCCGGGTCTGCCTGCGGCGCGCGCGCTGACCAATGAAAGCATATTCGAGATCGACCGCGCGCCGCAGCATCTGGCGATCATCGGCGGCGGCGCAGTCGGCGTCGAATTGGCGTTTGCATTCCGCAACCTGGGCAGCCGGGTGAGCATCATCGACGTTGCGCCGCGCTTGTTGACCCGCTCCCTGCCCGAAGCCTCGCGCGCTATCGAGGAATCGCTGCGCGCACGCGGCGTGGCGCTCCACCTGAACGCGCGCGTCCATTCGTATGACGAAGCCACGCACACCCTGCGCGTCGAATGCGCCGGACAGATCGCATCGCTGGAAGAGGTGGACGCGGTGCTGATCGCGGTCGGGCGCGAGCGGAATATCGAAGGGCTTGGGCTGGAGAAGGTCGGCGTGCGCGTGACCCCCCACGACGGGATCGTGACCGACGCCTACGGGCGCACCAGTGCGCCGGGTATCTATGCCGCCGGCGATGTCACCGCCACATCTGCCTTCACCCATTCCGCGAATGCGCAGGGACGGCGCGTGGTGCAGCGGATCGCATTCCCCTGGTTGCCCGCGCGCGACCCGGAACCGCTCTTTCCCGGCGTGGTGTTCAGTGATCCAGAGGTCGCAACTGCTGGCATGAGTCCGCAGCAGATTGCGCAGCGTTACCATCCGAAACTGATCAAACGTATCCATATCGATCTGGCGACGCAGACCGATCGTGGGTATACTGACGATGTGCGGCATGGGTTCATCGTCGTGGATGCCATACGACTGACCGGAAGGATTCTGGGAGTGACGATCGTCGCGCCAAAGGCGTCGGAAATGATCTCATTCTTCACGCTGGCGATCCAGGAAGGCATCTCGCTCTACCGGCTGTACCGCATCGTCTACCCGTATCCAACATTGTCCAGCGGTATTCAGAAAGTAGCGGACACATTCCTGCGCGACACGCTCACCGGTCTGCGTGGCGAAGTGCGCGCCTACCTGCGCTACCGCCTGGCGAAGCCGGGAGGCGCGCCGGAAGGTATGCCCGTGGATGTCGTCACGAATTGACAGGAAACGACGCTACTCCACGCAGCGCCGCCGATCCGGCATGTAGCGCACGCGCGGACGTGATGGAGTTTGCGATTAATCCAGTATCGCCCGATTTAGCCCGCGCAGGCGAGCTTCGTACCCGTAGCCCGCAGCTTATGATTTTGGAGAAAACAATCTGGTATCGCCCGGTCCAGCCCGCGCAGGCGGGCTTTGCACCCGTAGCCCGCGCAGGCGGGCTACGAGGCGAATAACGGAATATTCATTCAAAGCCTGTGGTCGATAAAGTTCTGCGCGAATCGAAAGACACCCTCTTCGCCGCGCTGGTGCGTGGTCCAGTTCGCCGCATGCATCCGACGGTCGTCACCGTTCTCGCGGCGGTCGCTGGTCTTGGCGCGGCTGTCGCCGCCTGGCAAAGCGCCTCCTGGCTCGCCGTGGGTCTCTGGTTGGTCAATCGAATCCTCGACGGGCTGGATGGCGCGATTGCGCGCGCTGCCGGGAAGCAGAGCGATCTGGGGGCGTACCTGGATATTGTGCTCGATTTCATAGTATATGCCGCCATACCGCTGGGATTGGCGCTGGCGAATGGCGAGCCTGCCGCACTTGTGGCGCTGGCGCTGCTTCTGGCGAGTTTCTACATCAACGGCGCCAGCTGGATGTACCTGGCGGCGCTGCTGGAGAAGCGCAACGCGGGCGCCGCAGCGCGCGGCGAAGCCACATCGGTGACGATGCCGCCAGGATTGATCGAGGGAACCGAAACGATTGCGTTCTACACCCTCTTTCTCCTGTTCCCCGATGCGCTGGTGATCCTGTTCAGCGCGATGGCGGCGCTGACGCTGATCACCGCCGGGCAGCGGGTGGTCTGGGCGGTGCGGAATGTGTGAGTCTTGAGGCGAGAGGCAAGAGGCATGAGGTGCGAGGGGGTGCAGGTGAGAAGGTTGCAGGTGGCAGGTTGCGATCAACGCAGGGGCGCCCTTGTGGGCGCCCAGAGGTATCGCCAATGGAGGGGCGCCCCTTGTGGGCGCCCAGAAGTATCGCCAATGGAGGGGCGCCCGCCTGATGGTTTTTGAGAAAATAATCCGGTATCGCCAAGTCCAGCCCGCGAAGGCGGGCTTTGCAGCAGGCGCCCGCGACGTATGGAGTTTGAGAAAATAATCCGGTATCGCCCAATGGAGCCCGCGAAGGCGGGCTTCGCAGCAGGCGCCCGCGGCTTCAGCCGCCGGGCGGACGAACGGATAGCGGAATAATTTCTCAAAGTCCATTAGTCGCCGGGCAGGTAGGCGGATAGCGGAATATTTAAATCAAACTCCATTAGGCGCCCGCGGGGTCGTGGCGAAGCGGAGGGGCGTCCACAAGGGGCGCCCGCCAACGGTGCGAAGGGTCGCAGGTGGAAAAGTGGATGCAGGTTGCGCTCAGCGGGAAGAACGACACAACAGCGTGCTGGCGCGTCACTGGCAGAAAGCGGTCGCGGCTACGATCTGGATGGCGCTGGCGGGCGGGTTCTTCGGCTACGCGGCGATCACCGGCAGCACACCCGCCGCGACGTTGCAGGCGCTGGTCGATCTGCTGCGCTCACCGATGGGTCCGTTGATCTACATCCTGATCTACACCCTGCGTCCGCTGGCGTTCTTCTCGGCAGTCGTCGTTTCACTGGCGGGCGGGGCGATCTGGGGTCCGGTCTGGGGAACGGTGTTCGTGGTCATCGGGTCGAATATGTCGGCGACGCTGGCGTATGGCTTCGGGCGCGTGCTTGGGCGCGGCGTGCTCCCCGATGACGCAGCGAACGGCGGAGTCATCGGGCGATACGCCGGACGGCTGCGCACGAATGCGTTTGCCGCCATCCTGCTCATGCGCCTGATCTACCTGCCCTACGACCTGGTGAACTATCTGGCAGGGTTTTTGCGTGTGCCCTACCGTCCCTTTCTGGTGGGTTCGATCCTGGGCGCACTGCCGGGTACGCTCACATTTGTACTGGCTGGCGCCTCGCTCAACCTCGACGATATTCTCGCCGGACGGTTCAGCGTCTCGGCGGTGAATCCCTGGTCGCTGGCGCTTTCCGCCGCGCTGTTCTTCGGCGGGCTTGCAATCGCGCGTGTGCTGCGCCGCCGCGAGCAGATGTCGCAGGATTCGGAGCGGCAGGAACAATAGAGAGCAAACGCCTTTCGTGGTTTGGAAGCAAATAATCCGGCATCGCCCGTTCGAGCCCGCGCAGGCGGGCTTCGCACCTGTAGCCCGCGACTTCAGTCGCCGGGCAGGTAAGCGCATAGCGGAATAATTTCTCAACGTTCATCAGCCGCCGGGCGGGCTACAAGGCGCAGAGCGGAATATGTATTCAAACGCTCCATCGACATTCAACCAGGTTCACCCATCGCCGGGCGCTCCCGTCGTGCTGATCACCGGCGCAACCGATGGTATCGGGCGGGCGCTGGCGCGCATCTACCGCGCGCGCGGGGCGCGGGTCATTGGCATTGGACGGCGTGCAGCGGTTCCGCCGGATCTGTGCAGTGACTACTGCCGCGTCGATCTGGCGCAACCGTTCGCGGCTGCGCTGATTGCCGAATGTCTCCGCCAGCGCGGCATTCAGCGTCTCGATCTGCTCATTCACTGCGCGGGCATCGGCGCATACGGCGCTGTCGATGCCCAGGCGCCAGAGGAGATCGACGCGCTGCTGAACATCAACCTGCGCGCGCCGATCATGCTCACCCACGCGCTCCTGCCCTGGTTGGCGGCAGGGCGTGGGCGCGTGGTCTTCGTCGGATCGGTCGTCGCTGCGCTTCCCGCCCCCAACTATGCAGTGTACGGCGCAACCAAAGCGGCGCTGGAGGGGTTCGCCCGCAGTCTGCGCGAGGAACTGCGCGGCGTGGTGGGCGTGCAGGTGGTGCATCCAGGCGCCACCCGCACCGGGATGCACGCAAAGGCGGGTGTTCCACTCGATCGCATCGGCTGGCGTCGTTTTCCGTCTCCGGAATGGACAGCGGAACGCATCGTGCGCGCGATTGACCGGGATGCGCCGGTGGCGACCATCGGCGCGATCAATCGTCTGGTGCGTTTTACCGGAAAGCGCATAGGCGGTCTGGTTGATGCAGTCGCTGCTCGCAGTGCGCTTCCGCTAGCGCATCCGGCAGTTCAGCCGAAACCTGCCGGCCCGTCTGTGCCACACTGCGTCGTCACCGGCGGCGCCAACGGCATCGGGCGGGCAGTCGTCGAACGGTACGCGTGCGCCGGATGGATGGTGACGATCATCGACCGCGATGCTGCGCGGGCTGCCTGGCTCTGCCGCACGTTGCAGGAAACTGGCGCGGCAGCAACCTGGATCGACGCCGATCTGTCGCAGCCGCAAAGCATCGGTGAGGTGATCCAGCGCCTCGCGGCGCTTCCGCCTGCCAATGTCGTGGTGCAGAGCGCCGGGATTAATGCCGTCGGACCCTTCGCCACTGTGCCGCTTGACGAACAACTGGTAGTGCTGGATGTCAACCTGCGCGCTCCGCTGCATCTGACCGCCGGTTTGCTGCGCAACGAATTGCTCGCGCCGCACGCCGCGCTCGTCTTCATTGCGTCACTTTCGGTCTACACCGGCTATCCCGGTGCGGCGGTCTATGCCGCCGCCAAAGACGGACTGGCGGCGTATGCGCGGAGTCTGCGCGTTGCGCTGGCGCAACGGAACATGCACGTAGCCACGGTCTATCCAGGACCGACGCGCACCGGCCATGCGCGGCGCTACAGCCCCGACAACCGCCGGGAGAGCCGCCGGATGCTGCCGGAGCGCGTGGCGCAGGCGATTGACGCAGCGGTTGAACGCCGGCAGGCAGCGGTCATACCGGGAACGATCAACCGGTTGATTGCAGCAGTCGGGAGCGTGGCGCCAGCATTGGCGATGTACGTCATGCGCAAGACCGTCTTCGAGAAACTGCCACAGGTGCGGCGAAGTCTGGAAGGACGACCATGATTGTTATCGTTGGTGCAGGACCTGCCGGACTCGCAATGGCTGCCGAACTGGCGCGCCGCGGTCTGCCGCATCGCGTGATCGAACGGGGACGGGTGGGTGAGGCGTGGCATCACCACTACGACCGGCTGCGGCTGCACACGCTGAAGCAGGTTTCGGCGCTGCCCGGACTGCCGATGCCGCCGAACTATCCCGATTTTCCGAGCCGCGCGCAGTTTCTGGCATACCTGCAGCAGTACGCCCGTCATTTCGCATTGCCCATTGAAGAAGGGATCGAACTGCGCCGCGCCGATTTTGAGGAAGGGCGCTGGTTGCTCACAACCAGCGGCGGGATGCTGAACGCTTCCGTGCTGGTGATGGCGACCGGCATCTGGAGCGCGCCAGTACGCCCCCGTCTACCAGGCGAAGAGCAGTTTGCCGGTCGTATCCTGCACAGCCGCGACTACCGCAACCCGCAGCCGTTCCGCGGGCAGCGCGTCCTGGTGGTTGGCGCAGGCAACTCCGGCGCTGAAATCGCCGTCGATCTCGCCGAACACGGCGTCGAGACCGGCATCGTTGTGCGTAGCGGCGTTGCGTTCGTCCCCAGACCTCGATCAGCAACGGCAATGCGCCTGGCTGCCTGGGGATTGCGCACCCTGCCGGCGCCGCTGGCGAGGCGCCTGTTGCGCCGGCGCAACTTTCGCCATCTCGGGTTGCCGCTGCCCCCCGGATCGCCACTCGCCCACTACCCGGTCGTTGGCTATGAGTTGCCGCAGGCGGTCGCTG
>DAOTWI010000892.1:0-3543 GCA_034436075.1 Roseiflexus sp. | reverse complement strand
CGGACGGGAACGGCGGCGTCCACGTGCGGTGAGCGCGCCGAACCGCGCAGGTGGACACCCGGCGGAGCGCCTGACCAGGCGCAGCAGGGATGCGCTTGGTCGGGCGCCTGACAATTCATGCCTGGACCCCTAGTAGCAGTCGGCATTGTCCTGTAAGACGGAACATGGTACAATTGTTCATAGATCGTCACATCCGGTATCGGGTACACTATGCTGGACGACATTGGGGATCAGACTGATAATGATGCTGATGATGGAGCGTTGCCTCCGCCGCCGGTACAGGCTTTATCGGCGGATGAGCGCTACTTCAAGATCTTTCTGTCGGCATTAGATCGGTGCCGGGACTACAAGCCCAGGTTTGGCGGGGGATCTGGTTCAGGACTGACTCTGGCACAGTTCCAAAGTCTGTATACATCTGATCCGTTCTATCATTGGATAGGTCTTGCCTCACTGCTGACCTATGCCGCACACAAGGCGGCTGGCGGCATTACATCGGTCTATCGTCAGATAGGCATTGCCTGTCAGTGGATTTTCCATCAGATGCTGCAAGATCATCTTGGACTATCTCCAGAAGAGGCTACCTGGAGTTACGTTATTGAGTCACGGAAACTTTCACTAGACGGGCGTATCGTTGTTAATGATGTGAAAGATCTGGAGGTTCGGGAGCGAGTAAAGCGGTGGATAGACGCCGCCGGACGTCTGGCAGGCTTGCCGAATGACACCTTGCAGGACATCAAGGGATGTGTTTTTGAAGTACGCCAGGGGTACAAGAGCAAAGACTCAAAACGTCAAAACGCCGACATCGCCAATGCTGCGAACGCATATGTACATAAATACATACCGGCGATCATCTTGTTTTCAACGCAGATCGATAGTGATGTGGCAAAACGATACAGGGAGCATCACTGGATTATCCTGACAGGTACGACTGGTGGTTCGTCTACTGAAAGTACGTATGCTTTCTGTCGTGATGTAATAGGGTATGATCTGGCTGCCTTCTTCAAGCGTTATTCCGCAGATATCAAGAACACGGTCGAAGACTTACTCCAAACGCTACTTTCTCCATAAGGACTCGTATGGCAATGCATCAACTCGGCTTATTCACCCATCTCACTCATAAAGCCAATCTCAGACATACACGCTATGGATGGCTCAGGTTGACGCCTTCATATTCGGTTCATCTAGTTCAGGATCTCCTCTCTGAAATCACGCCCCATAACGCTGTCGTTCTGGATCCTTTTTGCGGAACGGGAACAACGGCTCTTGCATGCGCCGAACGCGGCATTTCCGTTGATACAACTGATATCAATCCTTTCCTCCTCTGGTTGACCAAAGCAAAAGTGAGCACATATGAATTGTCTCACTTGACTGAATTTCGATCAATCGCTCGACATATCGCTCGCTTAATAGAAGATCCTGATCGAGACGATGTATGGAATCCTCCTATCCACCAGATCGAAAAATGGTGGACCAGGAGTGTTCTTCGTATACTGGGAGGAATGATAGGTTTTATTCGTCAGATATCGGGAAATTGTTCGGAAAAGGCGTTAGATTTACTCAAAATCGCGTTTTGCAGAACGATGATTGCGCATTCGAGTGCGAGTTTCAGCCATCAATCGATGTCTTTCAAGCCGCAGCACAATCTGCCGTTGTTTCACCGGTCAGTTGATGAGGTGTTGATGACCTGGGAGGCGGCAGTGGAAGAATTGTACATTTCTGCACAAAGCAAGGTGCAGACGACGCCAGGAATTTTTTTGTGCGATGCGCGGGAATTATCGACGGTCATTCCTCATAACTACTACACCTGTGTCATCACTTCGCCGCCATATCCGAACAGAATGAGTTATATTCGTGAGCTGCGCCCGTATATGTATTGGTTGGGCTACCTGCGTGATGGGCGCGAGGCGGGTGAACTCGATTGGCAGGCAATCGGCGGAACCTGGGGAGTGGCTACCAGTAACGTTGGCAGGTGGTCGCCGCCGGAACCGCGCGCTATTCCGTATCCTGGCTTTCCGGGCATCATTGCGAATATTGCAGAAAAAAGCGATCTGCTCGCCCGGTATGTGCACAAATACTTTTATGATATGGCAGATCACATCAATGACTTGTTTGTGGTTACCAGGTCTGGCGGATCAATTCACTATATTGTCGGAAACTCGAAGTTCTACGATGTCATTGTGCCGGTTGAAGCGATTCTTGCCAGCATGTTCAGCGATCGCGGCTTTGTCGATGTAGACGTTTGCCCGATCAGGAAGAGAACATCGAAGAAGGAATTGTACGAATATCTTATACGCGCAAGAAAGCCTTAAGACCGGTTTCTCGCCAGAAACGTCTCCATATGTTTTTGAAGACCAGTGACAATCAGCGACGGATTATTACCTGGACAGCAGCGCACTGGTCACCGCACCCGCAATGCCAATCTCACAGGAAGATCAATCTCAACCTGGACAAACACGCTTGCACCTGCGGAGCGGTTGGCGTTGGTTTCGGCAGGCGCAACCGGCGTTGGTTTCGGCAGGCGCAACCGGCGTTGGTTTCAGCAGGTGCAACCGGCGTTGGTTTCGGCAGGCGCAACCGGCGTTGGCTTCGGCAGGCGCAACCGGCGTTGGCTGAGCCTGTCGAAGCCAACGCCGATCACGAGATTGTCCAATAGCTGGTTGATCGTCCTACCAGACATACACGCTATGGATGGCTCAGGTTGACGCCAGTATACGCGGTCGTCTGAGAACCGGCGCGGGTCTCCGGCGAGGGTGCAATCGGCAGGGTGATGGTGAAGGTTGTGCCGATGCCAACGGTCGAGGTGACGCTGATCGTTCCGCCGTGCGCTTCGACGATGGCTTTGGCGATTGCCAGTCCAAGACCGGCGCTCTGCCCGCTTTCGCGGGTGCGCGCGGGATCGGCGCGGTAGAAACGCTCGAAAATATGCGGCAGGTCTTCCGGCGCAATGCCGCTGCCCGTGTCGCGCACGTCGAGCACGATGCGCTGGTTTTCCGCCTCACGCGCCGCCAGCACAATTTCGCCCTCCTGGGTGTGGCGTAGCGCGTTCGCTACCAGATTGTTCAGCACCTGCGCCATGCGATCAGTATCGACCCATACTGCGGGGAGTGAGTCGGACGCCTCCACACGAATGGCGGGTCCGTGATCTTCGACCTGCACCATATGCGCGAGTGCGGCGCGTTCGAGGAGCGCGCGCGGATCAACGGCGCGCCGGTTGAGCGATAGCGCGCCGGCATCCGCCAGCGACAGCAGGCGCAGGTCGTCGATCAGGCGTTGCAGGTGCTCGACTTCACCGTGCATCACCTGATAGATGCGGGGCGACCCGTTGATCCGCCCGTCCTGCAAGCCTTCGGTGTAGCCGCGCAGAATGCTCAGCGGGGTGCGCAGATCGTGCGCCAGGTCGGCCGTCATCTGGCGGCGCGCCTGGATTGCCTGCCCCAGGTCGGCGCTCATCTGGTTGAATGCCTGCGCCAGTTCGCCGATTTCATCGCGCGAACGCACCGTCACCCGCTGATCGAGACGCCCCTGCGCCATCGCGCGTGTCGC
>DAOTWI010000891.1:0-9627 GCA_034436075.1 Roseiflexus sp. | reverse complement strand
CGTTCACAGTTATTAATTTCTGGTTTGTGGTTGAGAGTATAGCAGGAAGTGCGGCGGGTGTCAAACGGGGTTTTGCCCGCGCCGAGCACCGGTGACGGTCACGTGCGATGCGCAGGGGCGCAGCGCAGCGCCCGACCCGCTGGCAGCAGCAGCATCTTCGGCGGGGGGCAGGGCGTGACCGTCACCGAGAGGATGTACCCCCCTTAACTGGAACCCTGCGCCCTTTTCGAGTATCATGCGTGTTGAAACAGCATATCTCTTCCGCAAGGGAGTGCTGGAACCGAAACGACCGAAGAGAGGAATGCAGGAGCCATCATGTCACCTCACGTCGCCAGTCAGCATGTGATCGGCGTTGTGATCCCATGGATTGGAACTTCCGATCACATCCGCATGCTCGAAGGGGTCTGCCAGCAGGTGGCGTCGCGCAGGTATGCGGTTGTCGCCCTGCAAGCCGGTTTTCTGCAACAGGAACGCTTCCATGCCGATATCTTCGCGCACGGCAGCCATCAGATCGGCGTTCAGCGCATAGCGGGCTGGATCGTCATCAACCTGTCGGGCATTGACGAGTGGATTGCCGATCAGCAGGCGAAGGGTCAACCGGTGGTTCAGATTAGCCCGGCTCAGGCATCAGACCTGTGCCCGTATGTCGTCCCTGACAATCCTGGAGGCGCCGGAGATGCAGTCACCCACCTGCTCGCGCTGGGTCACACGCGCATTGCCTTCCTCGGCAACCTGGCGAACAGCGACATCGTGCTGCGCTATGCCGGGTTTCGCCAGGCGCTCGCCGATCACGGCGTGAACCCTGATGACGCACCGGTTGCGTCGATCACCTGGCGCAGCGATTACTGGACGGCGGCTGCGGGCGCTGAGGCGACGCGCCGCCTGATCGAAAGCGGCGCGTCGTTCAGTGCGCTGTTCGCCGCAACCGACGAACTTGCACGGGGTGCGCTCCAGGAACTGGAGCGTTCAGGGCGCAAGGTTCCTCGCGATTGTGCGCTGGTCGGATTCGACGATGCGCCGGTTGCGATCACGCTAAAGCCGCAACTCACAACAGTGCATCAATCGTTCTGGGGATTGGGGACGAAGGCGGCGGCGCTGCTGCTTGACCTGATCGAGGGCAATGTGATGCACCGCGGCATGCACGTGGTGCGCGGGCGCCTGATCGTGCGCGCCAGTTGCGGGTCATTGCCAGCCTACAGAACGGTGATCGCTGCGCCGAACGAGGTATCCAATCCGCTCGAAACGCTGGTTGGCGCGGCGCTTCACGTTCCTGAACCAGACCTGATCCCGGAAACGCCAGGAGTGCGTACCGTGTTCGCGGTGTTGCTTGAAGCCTTTCAGCACGCACTGGCGACGGGCAATGATCAGGAATGGATTGATGCGCTTGATGCAGGTCTGGCAACGCTGGCGCCGCTGGTGCGCGAAGCTGGCAGTGTGCAACGCGCCCTCGCGGCGTTGCAGCAGATCAGCGTTGCGCAGATGCCGGAGCAGGCAGGGCGCATTGCTGATCTGATCACGTTAGCTGAACGTGCGCTTGTTGGTGCTTTTGTGCAGCAGGCGCTGATCGAACAGGACCGCTGGTCGCAACTTGTCACGTTGGTGAACGACATCCTTCTCCATATGACCAGCGTCAATCATGCCGATGTGACGTCGCTTGCCTGGATGCGCCTGACGCCAGCAACCTGCGGATACCTGTGGCTGTACGATGAGTCCAGGTCGGAGTCGAGCGCACTCCGGCTTCAGGGCGCATACGCCGCCGATACCCAGGCATCGCTTGCTCCCGGGGCGTATTGCGACCCGGCGTTCTTCCCGCCCGATACGATGCTTGCTCCGCTTCACAATCTCTCGCAAGAGGAAGGGCGCGCGCTGCCGCTGACCGTGTTTCCGGTTGCGACCGCCAACAAATTGTATGGCGTCCTGTGCGTCGCGTTTCCCCATGATAGCGTGATCTATCGGAGCAGCATGGCGGGGCTATGGGCGTCACAGATTGCCGTTATGATCGAAATCGAGCGTCTGGCGACGTCGGTGCGCGAGAGCCAGCGGGCGCTGACTGCCGCCTATCAGCAGGAGCGTGCGTTGATGGATGCGGTGCGAACGCTGTCGTCGCCGGTATTGCCGGTTGCGCGCGGCGTGATTGTGCTGCCGTTGATCGGGACCATCGACACCAGCCGCGCCGAACAGATCCTCGAGGCGCTCCTTGGCGGCATCAGTCAGTATCAGGCGCAAACGGCAATCGTCGATATCACCGGCGTGCCGCTCGTTGATACGCAGGTGGCGGCGTACCTGGTGCGCGCGATCCAGGCGGCGCGGCTGCTCGGCGCCGAGGTGATTCTTACCGGTATCAATCCCGAACTGGCACAAACGATGGTGCAACTGGGCATGAATGCGCAGTTGCTGACAACCGAATCAAACCTGGCATCCGGCTTGCGCCGCGCGCTCAACCGTGGCGCCGATGACCGTCACCCGGGCGGTTGGCGCACCCGGTGACGGTTTCGTAAGGGTCGCATCTTCCTGCCTTTGTGTGAGATCAAAGGCGCCACACCACACCCGTCCCTGCAACCTTCATTGCGCATCCGCGTATCTCTTATCGAGAACAGTATCGTTCATACTTCTCGAAAGGAGTAACCCGTGGTTGCGCGTCGAACCTGGCATCTCCGCATCGCCCTGGCGCTGATCGCACTGCTGCTGCTGACCGGTTGCGCGTCTGAGGTGTCTTCTCCGGGACGTCTCATCATCGACGACGAAACCGAGCGGTTGAGTCAGGCGCGTGTGGCGGAAGCCGCTACGCCGCTGCTCCAGCGCGGCGCCACCGTTGCGATCTTCGTTGTCGAGCGCGGTGATAACTATGGCGACGATCTGACCAATCGCCTGGCTGGCGTCGGTTTGCAGGGGTTCCTCTACAGTCGCATTTTTCCCAATGCGATCGCCATCTACGTCAGTTACGAACCACGCTACTCCGAACTGCGCGCCGGGAGCGACTGGAGCGACGATCTTCCGAATGATGCTCTGTCCAGCATTCGTGCCGATGTGCTCAATCCTGCGCTACGCAGCGGCGATCTCACCGCTGGCATGGTCGAGACCCTCAAACGCTTCGAGTCGGCGCTGGTATGGAGTGGTGTGGTCAGGCGCCTGCCAGTCGTTGGCTTTGTCCTGATCATAGGAGCCGGAGTGGTCATGATGGTGCGCACCATGCTGCGCGGGAATCTGAACTCCTATCATCCATCACCGTGGTGGTCCGGCTCTTCCAACGATTCATCGTCAGACTCGTCGAGCTCGTCGTGGTCGGACTCGTCGAGCGGCGGTTCGAGTGATGGGTCGAGCAGCAGCGGCGGATCGTGGTGAAAGGTCAGGTGCGGAAGAAGTCGATGACCGACCCGCGCTCCTCTTCGCTTGGCATAATCTCAACGAAGGTGACGCGCCACCAGGGGAAGATGACGCTCTGAACGCCGGGCGCCAGGTAGGGCACGTCCTTGCCGTCGCGCTTGCGCATATTCGTGACCTTGATGAACATGTCGCCCGGCTGCGGCTCCTGATCGATATCTGCCAGAACCGGATCTTCACCGGCAATGTGCAAAATGACGGTTCTTGCCACGTTTGGCTCCTTTCAGCGTTGACGATTGCGAACTTCCAGACGCAACAACATAGTTCCGCACATAATCTCGTCGCCGTGCTTCACCGGCGTCGCGCGCATTGGCTCAATCTGACGTCCATTGACGAAGGTGCCATTGGCGCTGCCGAGGTCCTCAATCTGGTACGCGCCATCCCGGCACGAAAGGATAGCGTGGCGGCGCGACACGCCAGCATCATACCCGCCGAACGGACCAAGATCGATATCGGGCATAATGCCGCGCGTCGGGTCTGCCCGTCCAATGAGCGCCTCGTCGCTCAGATCGACATCGATCCGGCGACGGTTGCTCACCACCACCAGCGTGACGATATGCGCAGCCTGCGCATTGTCGGCTGGCAGCGGACCGGAAACCGGCAGGGGATCATGGCTCTCGATAGCGCCAACATCGAGTTCGCGCGTCGATTCGGGCGGGGTGGCGTCGATCAGACTGGCGCCGCACTCAGCGCAGAAAATCGTGCCATCGAATTGTCTGGCTGAACAGTTTGGGCAGACAATCATAAGAGAACCGCTGTTGTTGTGCTATGAGCCGAACCCGCATATCCGCTCATCACGTGTTCGTCTCGCGTTCCTCGCCAGCAACCGGTCCCATCAGACCGCGGGTGCCGAAGCGGATGCGTTTGCGCCCTTCTTCGCTCACGGCGCCATTGCGCAACAGGCGTGTCGCTTCCTGTTGCAATGTATGCGCCAGCGCCGCGTCGCCGGCATTGAGCATGCGCGTTCCGGCCATCTGCAGGCGCTCGCTTGCTTCCTCGATGCGTCCTTCCGCTGCGTGCTTCCATGCGTTTGCCTGCAGGCGATATGCCACCAGGCGTTCCAGCCAGTGTTTGACGGTTCCATCGACGCGATGGGTGACCTCTTCCGCCGGGCGCACGCTCGCCCGAATCAGGAGTTCCCGCGCCTGATCGCGCAGATTCGCTCCCGGCAAATGGTAGCGCACCGTCAGTTTCAGCACCGGATGATCGCCGATCGGCAGGGGCGGCACAACAACCTCGAGCAGGAACCCCTGCACACCAGTATCGGGCCAGTCTCCCAGGTTGGCGACCCAGCGGCGCTCGGCTTCTTCGACGATCGTGATCGGAGCGATGAACGGGCGCACCTGATCGAGCGAACGCAGCAAAGCGCCAGGGCGCGTCTCGACCGACAGTTGCACCTGTTGTGCAAAGATGGCATGAAGGCGCTTCAACTCATCGGCAAAGACCTTGACGACATCCTGCGCTGTAGCGATGTACTGCGCGCGGCTATTTTCGCTCGCGGTCATCGTTTCGAGCAGGTCCTCATTCCATTCTGTCCCGATGCCAAGCGCCGTCAACCCGATGCCGCGCGACTGCCCGCGGCGGGCGATTTCGACGCACCGGCTTTCGTCGCCGTAGGTGCGGCCATCGGTCAGCAGAATGATCCGGCTGATGCCGCGCGTCAGGAACGGTCGCTGCACCTCCTGGAGCGCGAGCGCCATCCCCTGCGCCATCTCCGTTCCGCCAGCCGCTTCGACCTGCGCAATCGCCGCTTTCAGGTCCGCCTTCTTGAGCGCGCGTTGCGCCAGAATGACGACGTCCGCCCGATCATTGAACACCACCAGCGAAAAGTAATCGTCCTGCCCCAGTTGATCAACGATGCGCGCCGCAGCGTCCTTGACCTGCATCAGGCGCTCGCCGCGCATCGACGAACTGCGGTCGATCACCAGGCACAGGTTCAGCGGCAATTTGGGCAGTTGCTGCACCAACCCTTCGGCATGCGCTTCTAGAAGGACGTAGATCAACTGCGGCTCATCACCGACTGCCAGCGTTGTCCGGCTCAGGGTCTGCTGCAGGTTAATGCCTGGCGTCATAGGCGTGCTGCCGATCTGCGAGAGAGTCCAGTTCCATTTTACACGAGGCGAACCAGGATCGCGGAAATGTTGTCCGGTCCGCCAGCGCGATTGGCGGTGTCGACCAGGGCGCGCACGGCGCGCTGCGGGCTATCGACGCCCTGCACAATGTTGAGCATCGCCGCCTCTTCCACACATCCCCACAAACCATCGCTGGCGAGGAGCAGGTGGGTAGCGTCACCTACTGGCTGAAACACCAGATCGACCGCAACCTCCGGGTGTTGCCCGACCGTGCGGTACAACTGGGAGCGCATCGGATGATCGCGCGCCTCCGTCGGGTCGAGCTGCCCCATCTCGATCAACCGTCCGACCGCCGAGTGATCGGTGGTCAACTGATGGATGCCGCCGGCGTCAACAAGATATGCGCGCGTATCACCGACGTGACCGATGTAGAGTGAGCGTCCGAGCAGCAACACCGCGGTGCATGTCGTTCCCATATCCGATCCGGTCAACCGGGCATGCTCCCAGATGGTGCGGTTGGCTTCCTGGACGGCTTCGACCATCAACGCCTGGAGCGAGACGTTGATGCTCCCCTCGATCGCCGGGACGAGGAGTTCGGCGATGACACGCCGGGCGACGGCTGCCACCGCCATGCGGCTGGCAATCTCGCCCCCTTCGTGCCCGCCCATCCCATCGGCGACAACGAACAACCCAAGCGTGGCATCGCCCGTTTCGCGCGGGATGCTGCTGATCAGCGTGTAAATGGCATCCTGGTTCGTTTCGCGCACCTGACCGATGTGCCGCATTGCGGCAGCACTGATCGCTGGCGGCGGCGGCGGGGTTTCGCGCAGCGGCGCTTCATCGTCGAGCGGTTCGGTTTCGCCGCGCCTGCGGTTGGGCGTATCCGCCTGCGCCATCACCGCGCGCGTATCGAGCGGGCGCGTGCCATCGCTCTCATCGCCTGCGTCAGACCACCATGCAGGTTCAGGTTGATTGGATGCGGGTTCCGGCGCTTGTTCAGGTGGTATGCCTTCGCTCATACAGCGCCTGCTTTCGGGTGCAGAACGATACGATATCCTGTTCGTCCTCCGATAGTCGCAGCCGCTCCACGCTACGCACGCAACGCATACAGCGCATGATCGAGCGACCCGATATAGACCACGCCCTCGCTGATCGCTGGCGACGACACCACCGGTCCCTGCGTTTCGTAGCGCCAGATCAACGAACCGTTCGCTGCATCGAGGCAGTAGACGCATCCGTCGGCGGCGCCAAAGTAGACCCGCCCTTGCTCGACGCGCGGCGATGAGGTGATCTGGCTGCCGGTGTCGTACTTCCACGCGAGTTTGCCGTTCTTCAGTTCAATGGCATACAGATTGCCATCGACGCTGCCGACGAAGACGCGCGTTCCGAAAACGAACGGCGATGAATTGACATAATGGTTTGTGCGGTATTTCCAGACAGGCCACCCGCCTTCGCTGTCGAGCGCATAGAGGGTGTTGTCCATCGACCCGACGATCACCATATTCTCAGCGAAGGCGGGCGATGAGATCACCGGTTGTTGTGTGCGCTGCTTCCAGCGGACGCCGCCATTTTTGATATTCAGCGCATAGACGAACCCATCGCCGCCGCCGAAGTAGACCGACTCTCCCGCAATGCACGCCGAGGATCGGATTGGCATCCAGGTGCGATACTTCCAGATTTGCGCGCCGCGCAGCCCATCGATCGCATAGAAGTGCTGATCGTCCGAACCGATAAAGATAACACGCTCCAGCACGCGCGGTGACGAGCGCACCGGCTTGCCGGTGCGAAACGTCCAGCGCAATGCGCCGCGGCGGATGTCGCAGGCATAGACGGCGCCGTCTTCCGATCCGACGACGACGATATCGTTCCACACCGCAGGCGATGATGAAATGCCCCCTTCGGTGGCATATTTCCAGCGAAACTCGCCGCGACCAGCATCGACGGCGTACAGGTTCGTATCGTAGCATCCGACGAAGGCCATACCGCTGCTGACGCATGGCGAGGAGCGCACTTCGTCTTCGCAGACAAAACGCCAGACCAGTTCGGTTGTTGCAGCACTGGCGACGCGCGGCAGCGCGACTTTCCCTGCCGCTGTCGTTCCTCCCCCCTGCCCGCTGCGCAGCGTCGGCGTCTGCAACAACGCCAGGCGCATCTCGTCGGCTGATGCCCAGCGCGTCTTCACATCGTAGGAGAGCGCTTTCTCGATGACTGCCGCGAGTTCGGGCGACACTTGCGGGTTCAACTGGCGCAGGGGGCGTTCGTGAAACGTAAAAGGCGTTTCGGTGCGCGGGTCACTGGCGGTCAACAGATGATGGAGCGTAGCGCCAAGCGCATAGAGGTCGCTCTGCGGTTCGGCGATGCCTTTGTACTGTTCCGGCGGCGAATACCCTTCAGTGCCGATCACGGTGCCGCGGGTGCGCACCAGGCTGCGGGCAATGCCGAAGTCGATCAGAATAATCCGGTCTTCGGGCGTCACCATCACGTTCGAGGGCTTCATGTCGCGGAAGACGATCGGTTCTGGTTGCTGATTGTGCAGATAGGACAGCACCTCGCACAACTGCACCGCCCAGCGCGCCACCCGCTCCTCGGGCAACGGGGCTTTGGCTTCGTCGAGAACCGTCTCCAGGTCTTTCCCCTGGATCAATTCCAGGATCAGATAGACCCGACCGTTCTCCTCGAAAAAGTCGAACACCTTGGGAATGGCAGGATGTTGCAGCGTTGCCAGCAACCCGGCTTCCCGCTCGAAGTTCTTGAGGTTCAGCAGGCGCGTATTTGAATCCGGCGCGCTCTGGTACATCTCTTTGATGGCGCAAGGGCGCACGACATCCTTGAAGCGCAGGTCGCGCCCGCGATAGACGACGCTCATCCCGCCGATGCCGAGCGTCCCTTCGATTACGTAGCGCCCCTGCAGAATGACGCCCGGTTGCATGACCGGCGCAGCAGCGCGCGCTCCAGCGCCAGGAGTCGCCGTTCCTTGCGGGTCCGCCCCGGCGTTCGACGACGAGTTCAGGTCGATGCCTTTGGTCGTGCCGGGCTTTTTGATCAACGCCATACCATTCCTCCGCAGCGAGCCATAACGGGGTATTGCAACTCGAACGGGCGCGCCTGGCAGAGCGAATACGCGCTCGACCGGTTAATCTCTTGTTATTATACAGGACAGACGCAGTAATGTGCGAACCGGCAGTCTGGCAGAAATACGCCGTCGCTCATGCCTGCTATTATAGGTCTTCCTGGTGTGGGAATCAACCATCACCTCAGTTGAACTGCATGCACGCCTGTGCTATGATTGATACGAGTTACGCGGTGGTGCGTTTTCTGGCTTTGCCAAAGCCTGCGGCAGCGTGGCGCTCCCGGTGAAGGCGGTGTGAGGCGGCGGCTTTGCCGCCGCCTCACACCGCACAAGAAGATACGTACTGCTCTGCCGAAGGCAAAAAGAGCCGTCCCGCGGCTCGTCCGTGAGGCAACCGCGTATGTCCTGTGATTGATACGAAACGCCCAGGAGTGAGGAGCGAGGCATGGCAAGCGAAAGCGGCGATCCTTTCGACCGGCGTGCGCCCCGATCACCGCGTCGGGAGCAACGTGATACCGAACGGCTGAGTCTCGACGACCACGCCGAACCGGTGAATCCGGCATGGCGTCGCACCAGGGGCGCCAGGCGACCGGCGCGTGGCGGTGCGTCCTTTTCCCACGAACTGATCCTCTGGCTCCAGTCCGATGGATGGAAGTTCGTCCTGGCAGCCATCGCCATCGTCCTGGCGGGCGTCGTGCTCTTTCTGCTGAGCCAGGCGGCTGCGCCCGAACCTCTCCCTCCGCGCAATGTCGCTTCCGAACCCCAACCGCAGATTGTGTTGACGCCGCTCCCCGAACAGCCGACGGTCACCCCCGATCCGCTCACCTCGACCCTCGCGCTGACCCCGACAACGCCGCTCAATGTGCAGTTGCGCGTCCAGGGCACCGGTGCGCTTGGTCTTTTCCTGCGTCCGGCGCCGAATGCCAACAACACTCCGATCAAAACCCTGCCTGAAGGCGCAATCGTGACGGTTGTCGGTGAAGATTCAGTGCAACCGGATCGCGTGTGGAAGCGGGTGCGCGACGCGGAAGGCGCCGAGGGGTGGGCTGCGGCTGATTACCTGGTTCCAGTGACCCCTTGAGCGCTTACCACAGGCGCCCCCGC
>DAOTWI010000890.1:0-6680 GCA_034436075.1 Roseiflexus sp. | reverse complement strand
GGCCCGATGGCGCGCGTGCGGCGCTTTCGTTTTCGTTCGACTGGGAAACGACCATGGGCGGGCTGATCCACTCACGTTCGGTCGATGATCCGAACTTCGACCAGGACCCGGTGCAGCGCGGGATGCGGATGCGCGAGGGGGTGACGACCACGGTGGAACTCTTTCGTCCCTATGGCATCCGCGCCACGTACTATGCGACCGGGTACAATTTTCTGAGCGGCAACCGTGAACAGCGCCGCTTTATGGGCGATCCAACGTTCACGTGGGCGAACCGCGCCAATCGCTGGCAAACTGACGCCTGGCAGCAGCAACCCTGGTTCGCGCCCGATCCGTATGGCATAGTCGCCACCGATCCGGCGTGGTACTTCGGCGACCTGATCCCGCTGTTGCAGCGTGAGGGGCACGACATTCAGAGCCATACCTTCAGCCACCTCTACGGCGGGCTTGCCAGCGTCGCGGAGTGGCGCAGCGACCTTGCGGAATGGCGCGCGGTCGCCGCAGAGCGCGGTGTTCCGCCAGCGCGGTCGCTGGCATTTCCCTGGAGCAGCAGCGCCGGAATGAGTTACGCCAACTGGCAGGCGCTGGCAGAAGCGGGCATCACGTCGGTCACCCGCACCAACTGGAACCCGCGCCAGCCGCAGTATCATCTCGTGAGCAGGGACGATCCGTACTGTCGCCCGGTTCCGGGTCACGAGACCATGCTCGCCTGCCCGGATTTTTACCTGACCGAACACAGCGTAGTGCAGGCGCCCGCCGTCATTGAGCGAGCAATCGCCGCTGGCGGTATGATCGACCTGTGGGCGCATACCGAAGAGGTAGTCAGCCCGGCGCAGATTGCCGCCTGGGGCGAGGTGGTGCGGTATGCCGCCATGCGCCGCGACGCCGGCGATCTCTGGATTGCGCCGCTTGCGGAAATTGCTGATCGCCAGCAGGCGGTGGCGCAGGTTCATATCGAGCAGCGTGGCTCCGAAACCGCGAACGCTGATCTTTCCCAAACTACGCCCTTGCGTCTGGTGGTGACCAATCGCGGCGCACACGATCTGGAGGGACTGACGCTCAGGTTGCCCTTCGACATTCGGCAGGCGACGGTGCAGCGCGCGAATGGCAACGTCGATCCCATCATCCGCGGAGTGACGCTGGTGTTCGATCTCACGGCTGGCGAGACGGTTGAGGTGATGGCATGGCCAGCATAACAGGAATGCGCGCATGGACGCAGACGATGTGGCGTATACCGCCTGGCGACTGGGCTGTGGTTGCGCTCTTCGCCTGTGGCGCGCTGGCAATGATGCATCCGGTGCTCGCCGCGCCGTCATCACGGATTATTGGGTGGCCCAGCGACAATGTGCAATATGTGTATGCGGCGGGATGGATGGCTGAGGCGCTGCGCACTGGTGCGTCGCCATTCGTCGATCCGTGCATCAATGCGCCCGATGGTCTGGCGTTGACCGCTACTGATGTGCCATACGTCGGATATCTCGTCGTAGCGCCGCTAACGTGGCTGTTCGGTCCTGTCTTTGGATATAACGCGCAACTGGCGCTGGCTCATTTTCTCTCAGGGCTGTGTGCGTATCTGTGGATACAGCGTCTGACCGGCAGTCGCTTTGGCGGTCTGGTGGCGGGTCTGGCGTTTATGCTGGCGCCATTTCGCCTTGTCCATAGTTACGGTCACCCGCAAATCGTCAGCACCTATCCGTTGCCGCTGTTTTTCTGGGCGCTGGATGCCTCGCTGCAATCAAAGCCAGACCGGCGAGCGCTTGCCGGTCTGGTGGGCGCGACGTTTCTGCTTGGCGCCGCGTCGCAGTATTATCTGGTCATTGGACTGATCTGCGGGGTTGTCTATGCGCTGTTAACGCTGGCAATACGCCGGATGCGCCTGTGGTCGCAGGTGTGGCTTGCGGTTCCGGCAGTCCTGAGCGGGGCGCTGCTCGCGGCAGCGCCCTACCTCCTGACGGCGCGCAGTGGCATTTATACGCCCTATAGCCTTGAAGCCGCTCGTATGTGGTCGGCAAGTCCGATGAATTTTGTGATGCCATCGCATCTCCATCCGCTTTGGGGGGCGTTTGTTGAACGGCTACGCCCTGAGACGCTATGGGTCGAAAAGACGCTTTATGTTGGCATCGTCCCTGGAATGCTGGGGCTGGTTGCGCTGCGCCGCTGGGATCGTCGATGGGTCTGGGCAGGAACTGCGCTTGCGGCTGCTATCCTGGCGCTCGGCACTGATCTGCACGCCGGAAATGTTCCCATTCACCCTGATCATCCGGTCTGGCTGCCTGCGTATTATCTGCATCAGTTGCCGGGCATGAATTTGATGCGCGTATGGGCGCGATTCGGGATTGTCACGATTCTGTTTGTCGCCCTGCTTGCAGGCGTAGGTGCAGCCCACCTGGTGCGTCGCACCAACGCATCCGGGCGACTCAACGATGGCGCCGTCGCCAGGTCTGTCAGTCCGATGAACCCGCAGACGGCTGTTCTGGCGGTCGGGATCATCGGGTTGGTGGTTCTGGATATGATGCCGGGACGCATCAGCGAGTATACGGTGCTGACGCCTCGTCCGATTGACCACTGGCTCGCACAGCAGTCGGGCGATTTCACCGTGGGATTTGTACCGGTTATTGATGCGACGTCCAACTATTATATCTTGTTTGGTACGCTCACCCATAGAAAGCGGACGATCGCCTTTATGCATGAGGCGCATCTCCCGCCCGTCTTCCAGGATTTTAACGAGCGTTCGCGGGGATTCCCCGACAACGCCTCAGCGCAGCGGTTGCGCGAACTGGGGATAAGATATCTGCTGCTGGAAAAACCAATCTTCGACGGAACGCGCGCTTTCCGCTGGAGCGTCGTCGAGCAGCGATTGGCGGCAACGCCGGAACTGCGCGTTGTTCAGGAAGTCGGCGATGTTGTGGTCGTGGTATTTCGCTAGACGACGGGTATGGCGCGTCTTGCTGCACCGACAACCTGGATCGTTGCACTGAGCCGCCAGCGAGGACCGTTGCGCCTCTATCAGTGGCTCTGGCTGCTGCTGTGCACCCTTGGCGCGCTGGCAGCGGCGGCGCCGCGCATCCTCTCGCAGCCAATCCGCTACGAAACGGTTGCTGTGGTGCAAATCGATGCGGTCGGACGATACCACGAGTTGTATACCGATGGTCAGCCCGACGACGACTATCGCGCGGTTGAGATGCAGGCGTTCGAGTTGCTCAGGGCGCGCCGTCCCGACCTTGGCGGTCCCACGTATGCTGTGCGTTTTACGCCGCATGCCGATGGGCGGGTTGAGATCATCGCCACTGGTCGCATGCCCCTCGAGGCGCAAATGCTGGCGGACGAAGCGGCGGAGACGCTGGCGCGTGCAGTGCGCGCCGCCGGCGGGCGCGAGATTCTGCGCAACCTGATGGGCTGGGAATTGACCGAGGCGCTCCAGGGGCGCCAGCCGGAAACGGCATTCCAGCGCCTGTTGCGTGAAATCATCAGGACGCAGGCGTTCCCGCTCAACCGCGCAGTTGAGCCGGTTTCGGCGTACATCACCGTCGATCAACTGCCGCGCGAAGAGTTGAGCGACCTGACCCGCGCCCTGGAAGTGCGTGAGGAGCAGCTGACCCGCATCGACATTCCGGCGCTGGAGATGCGCCGCACGACCGCGACCGGCGCTGCGCTCCAGCAGATCGATGCCGATCTGCTGCGTCTGACGGCGGGACGCCAGGCGATCCGCGAGGCGCTGGCGTATCTGTATCGCAATCTTGGGGCAGGCTTCGCGCCCGATGCGCCAGGCGACGCCTATCGCGCCAACCGCGCGTTCTTGCCGGAACGCGCGGTTGACCGGCGTATCCCGCTGCTCCTTTCGGCGGCGACGATGGTTGGGTTGCTGTTCGGCGCGGCGGGCGTGGCGCTGGATCGCAGCGCCGGCGCAATGCGCAAAATCCTCGAACTGTGGGCGTACCGCGAATTGATCCGCAACCTGGTGCTGCGCGACTTGCAGGTGCGCTACAAAGGCAGCGCCCTCGGCTACCTCTGGACGCAACTCGCGCCGCTGCTGCTCATGCTGGTCTTCTGGTTCGTGTTCAGCGCCTTCTTTCAGGCGGATATCGCCATGTTCCCGGTGTTCATTCTGGTCGGCTTGCTGCCATGGAACTTTGCCAGTGAAGCGGTGAGCGGCGGGACGCGCAGTGTGATTGACAATGCGGCGCTGGTTAAGAAGGTGTTCTTCCCGCGCGAGGTGCTGCCGCTGGTGTCGGTGCTCTCCAGTCTGGTGAACTTTGTGCTGTCGCTGCCAATGCTGCTGCTGGTCATGGCGGCGGTGCAGTGGATGTACCCGCCGCTGCGCGCAACCGGCGCCTGGACGAACTTTTCGTGGACGTTTGTGTATCTGCCGGTGTTGATCGGCATTCAGACGCTGTTTCTGTCCGGCGTGGCGTTGCTCCTCAGCGCGCTGGCGGTGCGCTACCGCGACACAGTTCACCTGATTGGCATTTTCATTCAGTTCTGGTTCTTTCTCACGCCGGTGATCTATTCGCTCGACCGGGTCGCCGGTTCGCTGGCGCAACTGGTGCGCTGGCTGAACCCGCTGGCGTCGCTGGTCGAGTTCTATCGCGAAGTGCTGTATGGCAACGCCGTGGCGTTCGGGCAGATTCCCACGCCGAACCTGCCCGCGCTCGACAGTGTGCTGCGCGTGTTGCTGACATCCCTGGCGACGCTGGCGATTGGCTACTGGCATTTCCAGCGGCGCAGCGGCGAGTTCGGGGAGCGGCTGTGATGTTCAACGTTCAACGTTCAACGTTCAACGTTCAACGTTCCTCCCCCGTCCCACGCCGACCGCCGGTTACGATTATCATCCTTACCTGGAACGGGTTGGAGTATACCCGCCGCTGTATTGAGAGTATTCGCGCGCATACGAGGAATATTGAGCATCATTTGCTCGTCGTGGACAATGGCAGCAGCGATGGGACGCTGGAGTGGCTGCGGCAGCAGAACGACATTCAGGTGATCGCGAATGACCGCAACCTGGGTTTCACGCGCGGCAACAATCAGGGAATGGCGGCGACCCCGCCGGATCACGATGTGCTGCTGCTCAACAACGACACGCTGATCATTCAGGATCACTGGCTGGCGCACCTCAGTGATGTGGCGAACAGCCACCCGGAGTACGGCATCGTTGGGTGTACGCTGCTGCACGCGAATGGACTGCTCCAGCATGCCGGAACCTATATGCCAGCGGATAGTTTCTGGGGGTATCAGATCGGCGGAGGCGAGGCGTATATCGGGCAGTATCCAGGAGTGCGCGAAGTCGAAGGGATCACCGGCGCGTGCATGTACATCCGGCGCGATGTGCGCGCGCGGATCGGCGGCTTCGACGAGGCGTACACGTCCTACTTCGAGGATACCGATTACTGCCTGCGGGCGCGCCAGGCGGGGTTCAAGGTCGTCTGCACTGGCGGGACGCAGGTGGTGCACCACGAGAATACGAGCGCCAGGATCAACAACGCCTCGTGGCAGGGGATGTGGGACGAGGGGCGTGAGACGTTTACCCGCAAGTGGCGCGCGTTCTACGATCAGAAGTATCAACGCGCCATCGTCTGGCACTCGCTGGTCGCGTCGCCATCCGGGTATGCCACCTCGTCACGCGAACTGGTGATCGAACTCGACCGCTGCGCTATCGACGTGCGCCTGGCGTGCATCTGGGGGAACGATTTCACCGAGCCGCTGACGGGCGACCCGCGCATCGATCAGTTGCGCGCCCGTCTCAAAGATTCGAGCCTGCCGCAGGTGGTCTATCATCAGGGTGATTCGTTCATCAAGAATAGCGGGCGCTACCGCATTGGCTATACCATGCTGGAAACCGACCGCCTGCCGGATGAGTGGGTCTACCAGGCGAACCAGATGGATGAGGTCTGGACGCCGACGCACTGGGGGGCTGAGGTGTTTCGCGCCAGCGGCGTCCGGCGTCCGGTCTACGTCGTTCCGCTGGGGGTCAACCCGGATTATTTTCACCCTGGCATTACCGGGCGGAAACCGGGCAATCACTTCGTGTTCCTGTCGATCTTCGAGTGGATCGAGCGCAAAGCGCCGGAAGTGCTGATTCGGGCGTACCAGCAAACGTTTCGTCGCAGCGATGATGTTCTGCTGCTGCTCAAAATCTTCAACCACGACTCCCGTCTCGATGTCGCCCGGCGGATCGCCGACCTGATCCGCAGCGATGGTCCGCCGATTGTCGTCCTCCCCAACCAGAAGGTTGCCGCCTACCAGGTTGGATGTCTGTACCGCAGCGCCGATTGTTTCGTGCTGCCGACGCGCGGCGAGGGGTGGGGCATGCCGGCGCTGGAAGCGATGGCGTGCGGGTTGCCGGTCATCTCGACCGATTGGGGCGGGCAGACGGAGTTTCTCCGTTCAGAAGTCGCCTATCCGTTACGCATCCGTGGTCTTGTTCCGGCGGAAGCGCGCGCGCCGTACTACCGGGGGTTGCGCTGGGCTGATCCTGATGTCGAGCATCTCTGCGCATTGATGCGCCACGTGTATGAGCATCCCGATGAAGCGCGCGCGGTGGGCGCACGCGCTGCCGCGGAAGCCGCCGAACGCTGGACGTGGGCGCACGCGGCAGCGAAGATTATCGAGCGTCTGGAAGCGATTGGGTGATGCACATCGGCGTTGACATCTCGCTCCTGCGTCTTGCTCAGGCTGGCGTGTTGACC
>DAOTWI010000889.1:0-2816 GCA_034436075.1 Roseiflexus sp. | reverse complement strand
ACACGCGGCAAGCAGCGCGCCGCCTGCGGCAGTCGCCGCGCCGCTGGCAAGCAACCGGAGCATCTGTCGACGGGTGAGGGATGGTCGGTTTTCATTCGTGTCGGATCGATGGGGAATCTTCACTGGACGCCTCCTTCACATCGTGTGAATACTGAACCGGCAAACCGTCGTCAATGGAGTTTGAAAAATTATTCCGCTATTCGCCTACCTGCCCGGCGACTAAAGTCGCGGGCTCCTGCTGCAAAGCCCGCCTTCGCGGGCTGGATGTGGCGATACCGGGTTAATTTCTCAAAAGCCATAAACGACGCGACAATGACTTGACTGGCGCGCCCTTCGACAGGCTCAGGGCGCGGGCGGGCAGCGATCAACACGGCGCGCCCTTCGACGGGCTCAGGGCGCGGGCGGGCAGAAATCGACAATCGACGCTATGACAGCCGGGCGCCGGAGTGCAGCAATCCCAGTTCATGATCGAGCACCATAGCGGTGATGCCGAGCAGAACAGCGTCACTCCGTTCTGGGATCAGTTCGACGTTCGTCATGGCTGCCAGCGGCGCGAGCGCATGGCGCGCCAGCGACGCTCTGATCGCTTCGAGCAACGGCGGTCCCAGCACGGCGACTGCGCCGGTCACTACAATGCGTTCGATATTGAGCAGTCCGACAATATGCGCGACGGCGATCCCCAGATAGTGTCCGGCTTCCTCAACAATCGCAGCGACACCCGGGTCGCCCGCCTCGAGCGCCTGGCGAACGGCATCGAGGTCAACCGCAGCCGCCGAAGGCGCCAGCGTGCGCAGGCGCGATGACGGGTCGCTGAACCATTTCCGCGCCGCGCGCAGAATAGCCGGAACGCTGGCGATCGTTTCCAGGCAGCCGACATTGCCGCAGTTGCAGCGCAGTCCGTTGTCGGCGACGACCACATGACCGATTTCGCCTGCGCCGAATCCATCACCGGGGAACAGGGTTCCATTCAGCACGATGCCCGCGCCTACGCCGACGCCCACGCTGATCACTGCCAGATTGCCGCTGGCGGCGCCGCCGCCGAACATATATTCCGCCAGCGCCGCCAGGTGCGCGGCGTTGTCCAGATACACCGGCAACCGGTATCGCTCGTGCAACTCCTGGCGCAGTGGCGCATCGACCAGACCAAAATTGACGGCGCGCCGCACAATGCCATGCACCGGGTCCACAATCCCCGGCATGCTCAACCCAATGCCGAGCACACGAGGCGCCGCATCAGCGCGCAGTTCATCGATCAACCGGGAAAGGTAGCCAGTCAACTCCTCGGGCCGGTAACCATACAGCGACAGGCTGACCCGCCGCTGGATACTGCCGCGCATATCGACCAGCGCCCCGACGATCTGCGTATCCTCGAAACTCAACGCCAGCACGCCGTGCGCTTCGTGTGCGATACGCAACAACACCGGCTGCCGCCCGCCCGATGATTGACCGGCGCCGGTTTCTTCGACCAGTCCTTGCTCGATCAACTCGCCGACCACCGTGGAGACCGTTGTGCGGGTCAGTCCGGTTTTGCGCGCAATATCTGCCCGGCTGATCGCTTCATCCTCATAGATCATGCGGAGCACTAACCGGCTGTTATGATGTTTGGTATGCTGTCGCGTGGCTTTCGTCAGGAAGCCCTTCATCGATCATTCCGTATCCAAAGACAACCGCTGCCAGCGTTTTCCTTGCCGGGCCGGCTGCTCTCGACAGAAGCGTCAGGAATGGATTACAATAGCAACGGAGATTGATGTTAGTTCAGTGAACTGACAAAGTAACTGTATCATACCCTGGCGTGTTTGTCAATACTTCATGAAGCAGGGAGGTTGATCATGCAGACGTCGGTCTTTGTGTTCGCGTATGACCTGGCAGACGAGGGGTACGGGCATGTGCTCGACACGTTGCGCGAACGCGCTGGCGCCAGCGCCGTGAACCTGGCGTGCAGCTACCACCATGCACGTGATGTCTTCCCGCACAATCCCCGGCGGAAAGTGCGCTTTCTGGAAGGCGGAGCGTGCTTCTTCCGTCCCGATCCGTCGCGGTACGCTGGTCTCAAAATCCAGCCCATCGTCAGCCGCCTGACCGACGACCACGATCCGCTGGGGCGCTGCATCGAAGAAGCCGAACAGCGCGGTATGGCAGTGCGCGCATGGACGACCAACCTGCACAACACCGCGCTGGGCTCGCGCCACCCCGACTGCGCGTTGCAGAATGCGTTCGGCGATCCCTACATCACCTGCCTCTGCCCGGCGAACCCGGACGCGCGCGCCTACCTGTGCGCCCTCAGCGCCGACATCGCCAGTCGCGGCGTCCAGGCTATCCTCCTCGAATCTATCGGCTACCATTCCTTTGACCACGGCTACCATCACGAGCGCAGTTTTGTGCCGCTTGCACCCGCCATTCGCTTTCTGCTTGGACTCTGCTTCTGCGCGCATTGCGCGGCGCGCCTGAGCGCCAGCGGCGTCGATGTGGAGCATGTGCGCCGGTTCGTGCAAACTGAAGTGGGGAAAGTGTTTGACGGCGCGCCGAGCGACGTGGAGTCCATTCCCGTCGAGCGCCAGGCATTGGCAACGCTGGCGAACGGCGAACTCGGCGCCATGCTCGACGCGCGCTGCGCCATTGTGACCTCGCTCGTCGCCGAAATCACCGATGCCGTCAGCGCCGCCGGTTCGACGCAGGTCATCGCCATGGACATGTCGGGCGCCGCTGTCGGCTACGCCACCGGCGCGCCCACCGGCGACCCGACGCCTGCGCGCGCCTGGGAGGACGGTCTCGATCTTCCCGCAGTTGCAGCGGCGTGCCATGGCATCGCCGTGCTG
>DAOTWI010000888.1:0-4835 GCA_034436075.1 Roseiflexus sp. | reverse complement strand
GCTTGCGCCGCCAGCGTTGCCACCGCCGGTGTTGCCGCCGCCGCCGCACGCCGCTGCTATCAGCGCCAGCGCGGTAATGACCAGTAGAAGTCGAATAGACCGCATAAATGACCCCTCCTTGCAGACGTTGTTAACGATGCCAGTGCATCGCCCTGTGCAGTCTAAGCGGCGTGGGTTATGAAACGATGATGTCTGTGTGAATGCCTGACTAAGCGCGAGTAAAGTTGCAGCAAAAATGACAGATTATATAAGACTCCTCTCCTGATATTGTCATTTGTTTGAAAGTGACAATCTAAACCGGTTATGCTATAATCCTTAACAATATACATTCGCCCTGGTGCGATGATCGTCCCGGCTGTTGTTTGCATTGCGTGATGACGCGCTCCAGATGGTGTGCCATTGCGTACTGCAAAACAGCAGCCGGTTCTTTCTGTCGAGGGTCTATGCGGATTTTGATGTTGTCCTGGGAGTACCCGCCGCACCTGATCGGCGGCCTGGGGCGCCACGTGACCGATCTGACCGACGCGTTGGCGCAGATCGGCGTTGAGGTTCATGTCGTCACTCCCAATCTTCACCACGGTGACCGGTACGAATATGCTGCGCAAGGCGTTCATATTCACCGGGTGGCTGTGCCTCCAGTCGTTGATCGCACCTTCTTTCCGCTGACGCAGGAACTGAACGTTGCGCTGCGCCATGCTGCGCTTGATCTGCACCGCCATACCGGCGGCTTCGATCTGATCCATGCGCACGACTGGTTGGTTGCGCCTGCGGCTATGACGCTCAAGCGTTTCTGCCACCTGCCGCTGCTGGCAACGATCCACGCGACGGAACGCGGGCGACATCAGGGACATCTGACGACCGATCTTTCACTTCAGATTGATCGTCTGGAGCGCCTATTGACGAGCGAGGCGATTCGGGTGATTGCCTGTTCGCATTTCATGGCGCACGAAATCCACTCCGCCTTCGATACATCGCGCGAAAAGATCGATGTCGTTCCCAATGGCGTGGTGGTTCGGCCATCGCCGTTCAGCAGCGATGAGGAACGGCTGGCATTTCGCCGTCGTTTTGCGCGCGATGATCAGCCGCTGGTGTTTTCGGTCGGGCGAATTGTGTACGAAAAGGGATTGCACGTCCTGGTCGATGCCTGGACGCAGGTGCGGGCGCAGTTCCCGCAGGCGCGCGTGGTGATCGCTGGCGCTGGCGCGTACCTCGATGCGCTGCAAGAGCGCGCACAGCGTGCGGGCCTGATGGACGCGATTCTTTTCACTGGTCGTATCAGCGATGACGAGCGCGACCGGCTGTACCATGCCGCTGATGCGGCGGTGTTCCCGTCGCTCTACGAGCCATTCGGCATTGTGGCGCTGGAAGCAATGGCAGCGAAGTGTCCGGTGATTGTGGCGCATGTCGGCGGGCTTGCCGAGGTGGTGAAACTCCACGAAACCGGGTTGACGGTCTACCCGAACAATGTAGACTCGCTCGCCTGGGGGATTCAGCATACGCTGGCGCACCCCGAGTGGTCGCGGCAGCGCGCAGCAAATGCGTTCCACGAGGTTTGCACTCGCTACAACTGGCAGACCATCGCACACGCGACGCTCGGTATTTATGAGCGGGTCGGCGATGAATGGCGCCAGGCGCAACGCGACGCCCACGCGGTCGCGGCGTTCCAGTTCGCGGGGGTGTATGGATCGTAAAGACGTTGCACTGCAACGTCTTTACCGTGGTGGATGGCAGGCGTAGCAGAGCCGTTGCACTGCAAGGTGGAGCCGTTGCACTGCAAGGTGGAGCCGTTGCACTGCAACGGCTCTGCCACAAACGGATGGATTAACCGATTATTTCTGCTCTTCCAGCACCGCCTGCGCCGCTGCGAGCCGGGCGATGACGACGCGGTACGGGCTGCACGATACGTAGGTAAGCCCGACGCGGTGGCAGAACTTCACACTCTCCGGCTCGCCGCCATGCTCGCCGCAGATGCCGGTCTTCAAATCGGGGCGGGTGCTGCGCCCGCGTTCGACTGCCATGCGCACCAATTGCCCAACGCCTTCCTGATCCAGCACCTCGAATGGGTCGTCCTTCAGCAGTTTGCGTTCGACGTAGAGCGGCAGGAAACGTCCGGCATCGTCGCGGCTCATACCGAACGTCATCTGCGTCAGGTCGTTGGTGCCGAAGGAGAAGAACTCAGCGACGGTTGCGATCTTGTCGGCCGTCAGTGAAGCGCGCGGCACTTCGATCATAGTGCCGAGCAAGTAGTCGATCTTTTGTCCGGTCTCCGCCATGATCTCATCGGCGACGCGGCGCACAATGTCGCCCTGCATGCGCAGTTCACTCACATCACCGACGAGCGGGATCATGATCTCAGGATGCACGGTGATGCCGCGCGCCTGGCAGTTGGCGGCGGCGTGGAAGATGGCACGCGCCTGCATCTCAGTGATTTCTGGATACTCGATGCCCAGGCGGCAGCCGCGGAAGCCGAGCATCGGGTTCGCCTCGCGCAGACCCTCGATCTTCACTTTGAGCACCGTGGCGTCGATGCCCATCTTATGCGCCAGTTCCTCGATCTCGCGGTCGCCGTGCGGCAGGAACTCGTGGAGCGGCGGGTCGAGCGTGCGGATCGTCACCGGCAGCCCGTCCATAACCTCGAAGATGCCCTCGAAGTCGCTCTGCTGGAGCGGCTCGATCTTCGCCAGCGCCTCGCGCCGTTCCTCGACGGTGTTCGCCACAATCATCTCGCGCACAGCGTCGATGCGGTCGCCTTCGAAGAACATGTGCTCGGTGCGGCACAGACCGATGCCTTCGGCGCCGAAGAGACGAGCCATACGTGCATCGGTCGGCGTGTCGGCGTTGGCGCGTACTCCCAGACGGCGCACTTCATCCGCCCAACTCAGGAATGTGGTGAAGTAGCCGTAGAGTTTCGAGTCCTCCGGCTTCATCTGACCGCGAATCACCTGAATAACTTCAGCTTCCTGCGTTTCAACCTGACCGGCATAGACCCAGCCGGAGTGACCATCGACCGTGATCCAGTCGCCGTCCTTCAGGGTGATGTCGGTTCCGTGCACGTGTACCGTGCCAGCCTTGTAGTCGATTTCCAGGTCGCCGCAGCCGCAGACGCAACACTTGCCAAGCTGGCGCGCCACCACCGCCGCGTGGCTGGTCAACCCGCCGCGCGCGGTCAGAATTGCCTGCGACGCAACCATGCCGTGGAAGTCTTCGGGCGCGGTTTCGGTGCGCACCAGAATGACGCGCTCACCCTGCTCCGAGCGTGCCGCCGCTTCGTCGGGGTCGAGCACGACACGCCCCTGCGCAGCGCCGGGACCGGCAGCCAGACCACGCGCCAGTTTGACGGCGTGCTCGGCGACATTGGGGTTGACGATCGGGAAAAGGAACTGGTTGAGCATCTCCGGTTGCACGCGGCGCAGCGCGGTGCGTTTGTCGATCAGCCCTTCGTTGACCATATCGACGGCAATCTTCACCGCTGCCATGCCAGTGCGCTTGCCGTTGCGCGTCTGGAGCATCCAGAGCTTGCCGCGCTCGATGGTGAACTCGACATCCTGCACATCCTTGTAGTGGCGCTCGAGCATCTTGGCAATCTCGGAGAACTGCTCGTACACTTCGGGCATTTCCTCGCGCAGTTTGCTGATCGGCTTAGGCGTGCGGATGCCAGCCACCACGTCTTCACCCTGCGCATTCACCAGATACTCGCCGTACAGTTCGTCGACGCCGGTTGCCGGGTTGCGCGTGAAAGCGACGCCGGTTGCGCTGTCGTTGCCCATATTGCCGAAGACCATCGTCTGCACGTTCACGCCGGTGCCGAGCGTATCGGGGATTTTGTAGACGCGGCGGTAATCGACGGCGCGGCGCCCCATCCAGGAGTTGAAGACGGCCGTGATCGCCATCCGCAACTGCTCGTAGGGATCTTCAGGGAAATCGACCCCTGCGTCTTCCTTGATGATCGCTTTGAACGTCTCGGCAATCTGCATCAGTTCTTCGGCGGTCAGGTCGGTATCCTGGCGGTTTTTTCCTTTCGCCTCGCTCATGACATGCTCGAACTTCTCGCCATCGACGCCGAGCACGATCTTGCCGAACAACTGGACGAACCGCCGGTAGGCGTCGGCGGCGAAGCGTGGGTTGTCGGTGAGACGGGCTATTCCTTCGAGCGTCTCTTTGTTAAGTCCAAGGTTGAGGACGGTATCCATCATGCCGGGCATCGACTCGCGGGCGCCGGAGCGAACCGAGACGAGCAGCGGGTTGTTCGGGTCGCCGAACTTCTTGCCGACCTGCTCTTCGATTACTTTCAGCGCTTCGAGGGTCTGTTCCCACAATCCTTCGGGGAACTGTTTGCCGCGCGCGTAGTATTCGTTGCATGCTTCAGTGGTGATAGTGAAACCGGGAGGAACGGGGACGCCGGTACGGGTCATCTCAGCCACGCCGGCGCCTTTGCCACCGAGGAGATCGCGCATGGACGCATTGCCTTCGGTGAAGAGGTAGACCCATTTTTTGGACATAATCTTGCCCCCTTTGCAGAAAACCGCCTCTGTTCCGGCAGGTTACGACGCAAAAAAGGTGCGGAGTATACGTACCATCGTAACCTCTGGAGTTATTCAGGATATTACATCAGTATAAAGAAATGTGCAACGGGCATCGTCGCACAGGGAAGAGAGGAATGTGTACGAATGGTTGAGAAGTGAGAACTGAGAACCGAGGACTGAGAACCGAGGACTGAGAACCGAGGACTGAGTTGATATCCTGCGCCTCACGCCGTTCATGATGCGCGTCACCTGCGGGCGCATGGCCCATGCGCCCCGACGCTGCGCTGGCATCGGGGGCGCTGGCGAAGAGTC
>DAOTWI010000887.1:0-2412 GCA_034436075.1 Roseiflexus sp. | reverse complement strand
GAACGACGCCAGCACCCCCATCAGTATCACCCCGGTGATACCCCACAGGATCACTGCCAGCATCCAGCGACTCATGGCGGTCAGCCGGCGCTGCACACTGCTGCGCCAGGCGCTGCTGGCAGCCGCCAGCGCCAGCGCCAGCGGCCATGCCATGTTCAGGTATCCCGCAAATGAGTTCGGTTGTCCAATGGTGCCATACGCCCGCACATATGGCGAGTCAGGCGCAATGCGAAACGCCGGCGGGCCGTCGCCGGTTGCGAACTGTGCGATGCCGATGCCAGCGCATACTGCCGGCGCGATCAGCAGGCATGCCAGCAGATAGATGATATGCCAGCGCCGCGTGATGGTGCTCGCCGCCGCCATCCAGACAACCGCTGCAACACCCCAGCGCAGCGTCTCACGCAGCGCTTCCGTGCGCGAATACGGAGTTATGCTGGCAGAGAGCAGCAGCGCAAAGATCAATCCGCCCCACAGAAGCGACAGATCGGCGGGAAGCGTGCGCTGCTCAGCGCGCGCCAGGGTATAGAACACCCAGCTTCCCAGCGTCAACAGCACCGCAGCCTGCGTGATCGAAAGCCCTCCCGGCAGGACGACCAGTTCCTGCACCGGCACCGACAGCACCGCCATCCCGACCGCCAGGACTGGATGCGCCAGCGCCAGAACCAGCGCAAGCGCCGCACCCGCAATCAGCGCCAGGGTCTTGATCGGAATGAGCGCCAGCAATATCCCCAACGCAATGGCAGCCACCCAGACCGTCATCGGTATGTGTGAGGAAGGAGATGGTGAGATTCTGTGTAACGACCCCATCTGCCTGTGGCTGCTTGACATTGAGGCTACACTCCACTATGCGTCTATCCGCAGAGCAGAATATTGAAGCCATGTTCTGCTCTGCGTCTGACTGCCCGGCTGCTGATGGGATTTGAACGCATATTCCGCGATCCGTTCGTCTGCCCAGCGGTTGATGGGATTTGAATACATATTCTGCTATCCGCCTTGTAGCCCGGCGACTGAAGTCGCGGGCTACGGGAAGCGAAGCCCGCTTGCGCGGGCTGGGCTGGGCGATACCGAATTATGTTCTCAAAGACCATAAGCCGCGGGCTACGGGTGCGAAGCCCGCCTGCGCGGGCTCTACTGGATTTAATTCTTGAATGTTCATTAGCCCGGAGCTCAGAGAGCGCGCGACCTCGGTGAACCATCATCTCACAACAATTCTCCGCGTTTGCGCAGCTCTTCACGAAACCAGGGCAGGGTGCGGCGCAACCCTTCTTCGAGGCTGACGCGTGGTTCCCAACCCAGAATCCTGCGCGCCTTTGCGATGTCTGGCTGGCGCACCTGTGGATCGTCCTTCGTGCGGAGATCTTTGTAGATCACGCCAGATGGGTTGCCGGTCAACGCATTGACCAGTTCGGCGAACGCTTTGATGGTAAACTCGCCGGGATTGCCGATATTGACCGGCTCGACTTCGCTGGAAAAGAGCAGGCGGTAGACTCCTTCGACCAGATCATCGACATACTGGAATGATCGCGTTTGCAAACCGTCTCCATAAATGGTCAACGGCTCGCCACGCAATGCCTGCTGAATAAAATTGGGCACCACCCGGCCATCGCGGAGGCGCATGCGCGGACCGTAGGTGTTGAAAATGCGCACAATGCGCGTCTCGACGCCGTGATAGCGATGGTATGCCATCGTCATCGCCTCGGCGAAGCGTTTGGCTTCATCGTACACGCCGCGCGGACCAATGGGATTGACATGACCGTAGTATGTTTCGGGCTGCGGATGCACCTGCGGATCGCCATACACTTCCGATGTTGACGCGAGCAGGAAACGCGCTTTTTTGTCTTTTGCCAGCCCCAATGCCTTATGTGTGCCCAGAGCGCCGACTTTCAGCGTTTGAATCGGCAACTCCAGATAATCGACCGGCGAGGCGGGAGAGGCAAAGTGCAGAATGGCATCGAGCGGACCCTCGACGAAAATGTAGTTCGTGACGTCGTGCTTGATGAAGCTGAAGCGCGGATGACCGGCAAGATGGGCAATGTTATCGGTATTGCCGGTGATCAGATTGTCCATTGCCACGACGGTATGACCTTCCGCCAGGAAGCGATCACACAAATGAGACCCAAGAAAACCAGCGCCGCCGGTGATCAGGACACGCATAGGTTCGCAACCTCTTCATTCATTGCTGGCATGGTATGGTATTCCCGTGAGGAAGCCGTGACTCCGTGCATTGCCAGAGTGAACAACCCGTTATCATTGGAGCAGCGCCATTGAGGTGCAACTGCTCCTCAATGCGGGCGCCCACGAGGAGCGCCCCTACCGTGCGGGCGCCCCCGAGGGACGCCTCAATGTGCAACGGATGGCTGCGGGCGAGGCAGCGCCTCGCCCCTACTGTTCCCACTTTCAATATTCAACCTG
>DAOTWI010000886.1:0-2784 GCA_034436075.1 Roseiflexus sp. | reverse complement strand
GACACACTCGACATCCGTCGAAATGATCAGCAACCGGGCGCGCAGGAGCCGGGCAAGCAGCGCCGCCGCCAGGTCTTTGTCGATCACCGCCTCGACGCCAACCAACTCGCCGTCGCGCCGCACCACGGGAATGCCGCCGCCGCCCGCAGCAATGACCACATAACCAGATGCCGCCAGGTCGCGGATAGCGTCGATCTCGACGATCTCACGCGGTTCGGGCGAAGGCACAACCCGCCGCCAGCCACGCGCCGCATCCTCGACCACCGTCCATCCCCGTTCGCGGGCGCGCTGCTGCGCCTGTTCAGCCGTGTAGAACGGTCCAACCGGCTTCGTGGGGTGCTGGAAGGCGGGATCGGCGGGATTGACGACTACCTGAGTCACCACGGTTGCCACCGGCGCCTGCACGCCAGCATCGGCGAAGGCGTGGATCAGCGCCTGTTCGAGAATATAGCCGATAGCGCCCTGCGTGTCGGCGCCACAGACGTCGAGCGGCTCAGGGTATACCTGATCTGCGGCGATCTCTGAGCGCAACAGTTGCGCGCCGACTTGCGGTCCGTTGCCGTGGGTGATGACGATTGCGTGCCCGCGTTGCACCAACCCGGCAATCGCGCGCGCGGTTATGAGCGCATTGGCGCGTTGCTCCTCGATACTGCCGCGCTGACCGGCGCGAATGAGCGAGTTGCCGCCGATTGCCACAACCGTTGGTCTACGCACGATCTCCTCCTGGCTGATGCATCAGATCGATCATAATCGCCTTCTGGACGTGGAGCCGGTTTTCCGCCTGATCGTACACCACCGACTGCGGCGACTCGATCACCTCATCGGTGACCTCTTCGCCGCGGTGACACGGCAGGCAGTGCATGAAGATCGCATCGGGACGGGCAAACGCCATGAGACGCGCATTGACCTGATAGGCGGCAAACGCTTCCCGGCGCACGTTCGCTTCCGACTCGCGCCCCATGCTGACCCACGTATCGGTATAGACGACATCGGCGCCGGTCACCGCTGCGCGTGGATCGTCGATCACCTCGATGACTGCGCCGGAGACGCGCGCATCTTCACGCGCCATCTGGACAATCCGTCGATCCGGTTCATACCCATGCGGCGTGGCGACTATCAGGTGTGCGCCGCATTGGGCAGCGCCGAACATGAGCGAATGCGCGACATTGTTGCCATCCCCCACATAGGCGATACGGAGACCTGCCAGCCGGCCCTTGTGCTCCAGCATCGTCAGGTAATCCGCCATTGCCTGGCAGGGATGCAACAGGTCGGTCAGGCCGTTGATGACCGGCACAGTCGCGTGCCTGGCTAACTCCACCACAGTACTGTTCTCGAATGTGCGCGCCATGATCCCATGCACCCAGCGCGACAGATTGCGCGCCACGTCGATCACGGCTTCGCGCTTCCCCAGCCCGATCTCCTGCGGTCCCAGGTAGACCGCGAAGCCGCCCAGTTGCTGGACGCCGATCTCGAATGTGACGCGCGTGCGCAGCGACGGCTTCTCGAAGATCATTGCCAGCGCTTTGCCCTTGAGCGCATGCGCATATGCCATTGGCAACGCCTTGACATGGCGCGACAGGTCGAGCAAGCGCCAGAATGCCCCTTGCGGCAGATCATGGATCGAAAGGAAATGTCGGACGTGCATATGCGGTTCTCCCTTCACGCAACGCGCGCTGCGACAGGCACAGCGCACGCTGCGACAGGCTCAGCGCGCTGGCATATGCCGGAAGCGTGCCAGCGCCGCGTTGATCGCCTCAGCCAGACCCGGCATGGTGCGCTCTTCGAGTTCATAGCGCACCCGCACGACGGGGCGCTCGATCACCATCAGGCGCCGCAGGTCTACCGGCGTTCCCAGAATCACCAGATCGCATGGCGTGCGCCGGATAGTCTCCGCTAGATCGCGGATCTGATCCGCGCCATAACCGACGGCAGGCAGCACGGCATCGAGATGAGGATAGTCGTGAAACGCCTGAGCAATCAGGCCCGCCGCAGAGGGACGCGGATCGACAATCTCGGACGCTCCGTAGCGCTGCGCAGCGATCATGGCAGCGCCAAAACGCATCCCGCCGTGGGTGACGGTCGGACCGTCCTCGACCGCCAGAACGCGGCGTCCACGGATGGCAGCCGGATCATCGACGGTGATCGGCAGCGCCGCTTCGACGACAGCGGCGCGCGGATTGATGCGGGCGATGCTTTCACGCACGGCGGCGACGCTTGCAGCTGGCGCGGTATCCACCTTGGTGATCAGCGCGACATCAGCACAGCGCAGATTTACCGTTCCCGGATAGGATGTCGCTTCATCTCCAGCGCGATGCGGATCGATCAGGGTAATGGACAGGTCGGGACGGAAGAAGGGCGCATCGTTGTTGCCGCCGTCCCAGACGATCACGTCTGCTTCGCGTTCGGCAGCGCGGAGAATGGCAGCATAGTCGACTCCGGCGAACACCGGCGTTCCGGCGAGGATGTGCGGTTCGTATTCTTCCTGTTCCTCAATGGTGCAGTCGGCGTGCCGGAGATCGTCGAGGGTTGCAAACCGCTGCACCCGCTGACGTTCGAGCGCACCGTAGGGCATCGGATGGCGCACAACAACCACCCGGAATCCACGGTCGCGCAAGAGACGACAGACAAACCGCGACGTTGGGCTTTTGCCGCAGCCGGTGCGCACCGCCACGACCGCAATCACCGGCGTGCGCGCCGCCAGCATGGTGTGCGCCGGGGCGATCAGGCGAAAATCGGCGCCTGCCGCTGCCACCCGCGCAGCGCGTTCCATAACGTAGGTGAACG
>DAOTWI010000885.1:0-1996 GCA_034436075.1 Roseiflexus sp. | reverse complement strand
GGCGCGCACCACCGACGACTTTCCGCTGCCCGAAGGACCGACGACTGCCAGCAACCGTACCAGATCGGTCGTCGCTGCGCGCGCGACGCCGGACAGTCGCTCCAGCAGGCGGGCCACCAGCGTCTCCCTGCCAAAGAAATCATCGGCATCTTCTTCCACGAATGCGTACAGACCCTTGAAGGGGTTCCGCGCGGCGCGTCTCCGGCGCGGACGGTGCAGCAGGCGCAGCAACTCCTCGCGCTGATCGGGCGCGACATCGAGCAGGCGCAGGATGCGTTCCGCCAGTTCGCGGGATGGGCGCAGCGACCCGGTTTCGATCCGTTTGAGCGTGACCACCGCACAACCGACCCGCTGCGCCAGTTGCGCCTGGGTCAGCTCCAGCGCAACGCGACGATCCCTGAGCGCGCGCGTGAACGCTTCTTCCAGCACGGCGACCTCCTTGCGGGGCGGAACGTCCTGATCAGGGGGCTGACGTCGTTGTGAGCGAAGCGATCCCTTCTCTGACGGACGACTGCTCGTACGCCGATACGTTGCAAATAGGCTCACACAAAAGCGCAGAGGCGCAAAGATTTCGCAAAGGGGGTGTGGTTTGGGCGTCCTGACGCTAGCCCGCGCAGGCGGGCTTCGCAACCGTAGCCCGCGGCTTATGGTTTTTGAGAAATTAATCCGGTATCGCCACGTCTAGCCCGCGCAGGCGGGCTTCGCTTCCCGTAGCCCGCGACTTCAGTCGCCAGGCTACAAGGTGGATAGGCGTATGGCGAAATTGTATCCGTAATTGTATGCCCTCGCCGCTTTCCCGACAAGAGGGAGTATGGTGAAATACCGTTGCCCCGTCAACGGCAAACGCAAGGAAAGGAGCCATCCGATGCGAACGCGAACGAACGCGGCGATCATCGCCGCACTGGTCATCATTGCGCTGCTCGCCGTTCCCTCCGCCTCCGCCCAGAGCACACCCGCCGCTGTCGCCGAAGAAGAGTTCACCGTCAGGCTCGGCGACGGCTGGGTCAGCAAGGCGAAACTGACCTATCCCGCCGGCCGTCCTGGACCATTCCCGACAGTGTTACTTGTGCCGAATCCTGACGTCGATATGGATTTGCTCGTGCCGCCCATCGTCACCGTGCCGATCTACAAAGACCTGGCGGAGTATCTCTCGGTGCGCGGGATTGCGGTCGTGCGCTACAACCCGCGCTACATCACCGGTCCTGGCGCGTATGCCGATCAGGACAAAGCCTTTGCACAAACGCCGGTGGACATGGTCGCCGATGCCCGGCGGATGTTCGAGACGATCAAGACCAACCGGCGCGTGGATGCGCAACGTATCTTCGTCCATGGCTGGAGCTTTTCGTCCCTGGCGGCTGCGGAGCTCGTCGCTCAGACCCCGGAGCTTGCGGGGGTGATTCTGGTGGGACCGGTTGCAACAACCGATCGTCAGATGCTCATCGAGGATTATACCGATGTTGTGCTGCCGTATCTGTTGACCTTCGCGCCGGATGGACGCATTACGCCGAAGGCGCTCGCACAGGCGCGGGAAGGCGACGGCGGGTTCAATGTGATAGGTTTTCTTGAGTTCGCTTTTATTGACGGCAGCGTTACTGATCGCGTCGCGGTCAATCCGTTTTTCGACAAGAATAGCGACGGTGTGCTCGACCTCAATACGGAAATTCTCCCCAACCTGGGCGCCTGGGTAGACCAGGATTCCTTTGTTGACGTGATGCGCGCTGTTCCGAATGTGTACGACCAGGGCGCGGTCATTCGCCAGCCGGTGCTGGTGCTGCAGGGCGAACTCGACGGCGCCACGCGGCTGCGCAACGTGCGTGGGCTGAATCAGGCGTTCGCCAGCCACCCCGATTTCACCATGAAGGAGTACCCCGGTCTTGGTCACGCGCTCGAACCGACGCGCGGCGTCAGTTATAACCAGTTGACGTTCTACAGCGAGCAACCAAAGGCGGACTACGCCGCGTGGGTGCTCTCTCGCGCCGCGAAGATCCCGTCGGCG
>DAOTWI010000884.1:0-5390 GCA_034436075.1 Roseiflexus sp. | reverse complement strand
GCGCAGGGGTGGGAACGCTGGGTCGGTGATCAGGGCGACTGTATCAGCGTCGAGACCTTTGGCGCGTCAGCGCCATACCAGGTCGTGTTCCGGCAGTATGGATTGACAGTCGAGAACGTCGTCGAGCGGGCGCTGAAGGTGTATACGCAGGTTTCAGGACGGGAAGGTTGAAGGCGGGAAGGTAGAGCGAGGCGAGAGGCAAGAGGCGAGAGGGGCGAAGTCAGGAGTTGCGTGAAGGAAAGCGGTGCATGTTGAACGTGGGACAGATGTAGGGGCGCCCCTCTGTGGGCGCCCACGGGATTGTGCGCCACGCCTTCTTTGCTCTCTGTGTCTCTGTGGTTCACAAAAGATGGTGTAACGGTGCGAGGAGGGCGCGATGTATATCGGAGATTGGCTGGCGCGGCGAGCCGATCTGACGCCGCATAAGGTCGCGCTGCTCGATGCTGCTGATAACCTGCGACCGATCACCTTTCGCCAGTGGCACGCGGCTATCAGCCGCACTGCCCGGTTGCTTGCCGGACGGTTCGGCGTGCAGCGCGGCGATCGGGTGGCAGTGCTGGCGATGAATTGCGTCGCCTACCTCGACATCTGGTTTGCCTGCGGTAAACTCGGCGCCATGCTCCAGAACCTCAACTGGCGGCTCACTCCGGTGGAACTCGCCGGGCTGATCGCCGACGCTGAACCAGCGATCCTCGTCTACGGACCGGATTTTGTGGAACAGGTGCGCACTCTGCGCAGCGCAGGCGTTGTGACGCCTGGCGTTGCACTCGATGCCGGCTGCCGCGCCGATCCTGGCGACCCCATCTTCTCCGAACGCGACGCCTACCCGGACGATCCGCTTCAGGCAGTCGATCTCACAGCGGATACTCCCTGGATCATCTGCTACACGGGCGGCACGACGGGATTGCCCAAGGGCGCCATTCTGACGCATGGCAACGTCTTCTTCAATGCGGTCAACACGGTTGCCGGGTGGGGGTTGCGCCCCGATGATGTGACCATCCTCAATGCACCGTTGTTTCACACCGGCGGGCTGAACGTTTTCACCGCGCCGCTCGCGTATATCGGCGGAACATCGATTGTTTGCCGGCAGTTCGACCCGGATCAGGTGTTCGATCTGATCGAACAGCAGGGCGTGACGATTTATTTCGGCGTGCCGACGATGTTCCTGGCGCTCCAGCGCCATCCGCGCTGGGAGACGGCGGATTTCTCGCGGGTGCGCTGGATGATCAGTGGCGGCGCGCCATGCCCGCCGCCGGTGTTCAAGATCTTCCAACAGCGCGGTATGCCGTTTCGCACCGGGTACGGATTGACCGAAGCCGGACCAAACACCTTCTGGCTGCCGGACGAAGACATCGAACGCAAGGCGGGGTCGGTCGGCTACCCCTTGCCGCACATTGACCTGCGCCTGGTGAATGAGCGCGGCGAGCCGTGCGCACCCGGCGAGGTCGGCGAGTTGCAGATTCGCGGGGCGCACGTTTGCGCGGGATACTGGCGGCGACCAGCGGAAACAGCGGCGACGATCGTCGATGGCTGGTTGCGCACCGGCGATCTGGCGCGGCGCGACGAGGAGGGGTGCTACACCATCGTCGGGCGGCTGAAGGATGTCATCATTTCGGGTGGCGAGAATATCTACCCGGCAGAGGTGGAAGCGGTGATTGCCGGGCACCCGGCAGTGGCGGAGGTTGCGCTGATCGGCGCGCCCGACCCGACATGGGGCGAAGTCGGATGGGCGGTTGTGGCGCTGCACGCGGTATTTCAGCTGCAAACCAACGACATCGAGCGGCAGATTCTCGACTACTGCCGTGATCGGTTGGCGCGGTACAAGATTCCGAAGCGTGTGGTCGTCGTGGATGCCCTGCCGCGCACCGGCGCCGGCAAAGTCGATAAACGCGCGTTGCGGCGGGAGTTTGTTGTTGAACGTTGAAGGTTGAACGTTGAACGTGGGAAGGGTCCCCGTAGGGGCGCGCCGCTGGCGCGCCCGCGTGAATGTGGCACGGGCGAAGGCGCCCGTAGGAGCGCGCCGCTGGCGCGCCCTTGAGAACGCCGGGTGTGAGAGGAACGCCAGGAGAACACATAACATTCCCTTCGTGTCTTTTCGTGTCCTTCGTGGATACGTATAGGTTCAAAGTCGAACAGGAAACAGCGGAGGCGCTATGCACATTGGCGGATTACTTTCGCGCCATGCACGGTACCGCTCGAATCACACGGCGGTCATTGTCGGCGACGTGCGGCTGACGTATCGCGAGTTCAATGCGCGGGTCAACAAAGTTGCACATGCGCTTTTGAGCCTGGGGTTGACCAAAGGCGACAAGATCGCAACGGTGCTGCCGAACTGCATGGAGCTGCTCGAAGTCTACTGGGCGGCGGCAAAGACCGGTCTGGTCGTGGTGCCAATGAGCACGTTGCTGCGCGGGCAGGGGCTTGCATCGCTGTTGCGCGATTCGGATACTGCGGCGGTCGTGACCGACGCGGCGCACGCGCCCGCGCTCGATTCTGTGCGCGGCGATCTGCCGATTGCGCCAGATCGGTTCCTGATCACTGATGCTGCCGACCAGCCGGGGTACCGCGATTACCATGCGCTGGTTGCGCCGATGCCAGAACACGACCCAACCGGGATCGTGTTGTGCGCCGACGATCCCTACAACATCATGTACAGCAGCGGCACGACGGGTCTGCCGAAAGGCATTGTGCTGACGCACGGCGTGCGCGCCGGGTATGGCACGATCTTTGCGTCATCCTACCGCATTATGCCGGAGAGTGTCATTCTGCACGCGGGCGCGCTGGTGTTCAATGGCGCCTTCCTGACGTTCGTGCCCGCATTCTGCCTGGGCACAACCTACATTCTGATGAAAACGTTCAACGCGCGAGAGTTGATCGAGACCGCGGCGCGCGAGAAGGTAACCCACATTAAGATGGTGCCGTCGCAGATCGTTGCGCTTCTCAACGAACCCGACTTCGACGAACAGCATCTGCCGTCAATCGAAATGCTCGGTTCGGTCGGCGCGCCGTTGCACATGGAACACAAACTCGAACTCGAACGGCGCTTCCCCAACCGCCTCTACGAATTGTACGGGCTGACCGAAGGGTTCATGACCATTCTCGACAAATACCACCGGGGCGAGAAACTGGCGTCGGTTGGCGTGCCGCCGCCATTTATGGAGATTAAGATCGTCGACGACCAGGGGCGCGAATTGCCGCCCGGCGAAGTTGGCGAGATCTGCGGGCGCGGTCCGCTGATGATGACCGGCTACTACAAGCGCCCCGATCTGACGGCGCAGGCGATCATCAACGGCTGGCTGCACAGCGGCGACATGGGGTATGTCGATGAGGACGGCTTTCTCTACCTGGTAGACCGCAAGAAGGATATGATTATCTCCGGCGGCATCAACGTCTTCCCGCGCGACATCGAAGAAATCATTGTGCAGCATCCCGCAGTGCGCGAGGCGGCGGTCTTCGGCGTGCCAAGCGAAAAATGGGGCGAAACGCCGCTGGCGGCGGTCATCCTGAAGTCGCCAGGGTTGGCGTCGGCGGAAGAATTGCAGGAATGGATCAACGCACGCGTCGAAGCCGGGTACCAGAAGGTGTCGCAGGTGGTGATTATGGAGGATTTTCCGCGCAGCGCGGCAGGCAAAACGCTCAAGCGCGTCATGCGCGACGAGTACTGGAAGGGGCGGGAAAGTAAGATTTAGGTGGATGTTAGTCTGGAGGCGCCATATGTCTTTTGTAACAGCGGGCGACCTGAACGTTCATTACATTGAGCACGGCGCGGGCGAGCCAGTGATCCTGCTGCATGGCAACTGGGCGACGTGCGGTTGGTGGGAGCCAGTGCTGAATCTGCTGCCGGAAGGATTCCGCGGGATTGCGCCCGACATGCGCGGGCGAGGCAAGACGGAGGGGCCGGACCACGACTACAGCCTGACGGCGCTGGCGCAGGATACGCTGGCATTCGCCGATGCGCTCGGATTAGACCGCTTCCATCTGGTGGGGCATTCGCTCGGCGCAGGGGTGGCGATGCAACTGGCGCTCGATCACGGTGAGCGGGTGCTGTCGCTGGCTGCGGTTGCCCCGCCGTGGGTCGATGGCATGCCAGCGGAAGCCAATTCGCCGGAGCGCCAGCAGATGTTGAAGGCGAACTTTGACCTGTTTGCGATGGCATTGAAGGCACTGGCGCCGACGGCGCCCGACGACGTCTTCTGGCATCGGCTGGTCGCTGAGGGGCATGAGCAGCGGATCGAAGCGGCGCTGGGGGCAATTATCGCGCTGGCGCGCTGGGCGCCAGGCGATGCGCTGCGCGCGATTGCCTGCCCGAAACTGGTTATTGCCGGTGAGAACGACATTCTGGTGACGCAACCAGTGGCGAGCCGCGCCGCCGAGGCGCTCGGCGCACAGTTAATGGTCATTCCCGGCGTCGGGCATTCGCCGAATATCGAAGCGCCCGCCGTGTTCGTCGAGTTGCTGACCGACCTGTGGCGGAGCGCAAAACAGTGAACGTCGTAGAGACGTTGCATCGCAACGTCTCATTGCATCGCAACGTCTCAACAATGAAAGGATCGCGTAGAGACGTTGCATTGCCGGTACACCGGAGAGACGTTGCATTGCAACGTCTCTCCGATTGCAATAATAACGAAAGGATCGCCATCATGACCATCCCTGCCCTTCCGGGCATCACCGTGCAGACGGTCGAAACGCCGCGCATTCGGATGTGTGTGCGCGGCAGCGGTCCAACCGACGGCGCGCCGGTCATTTTTGTGCACGGAAATGTGTCGTCGGGGGTGTTCTGGGAAGAAACGATGTTGGCGCTGCCAGCGACATACCGGGCGATTGCGCCTGATCTGCGCGGCTACGGCGACACCGAGGCGCTGCCGATCGACGCCACGCGCGGTCTGCGCGACTGGTCCGACGATCTCCGCGCGCTGATCGAGACGCTGGGACTTGAGCGGGTGCATCTGGTCGGATGGTCGCTGGGCGGCGGCATCGTCATGCAGTATGCGATTGACCATCCCGCAGATGTCGCAAGCATCACCCTGAGCGCCACGATGTCGCCCTACGGCTTTGGGGCAACAAAGGACGCCGCCGGCACGCCGGCAAACCCCGATTTCGCCGGATCGGGCGGCGGCGCTGCCAACCCGGAGTTCGTGCAGCGGCTGGCGCAGGGCGACCGGGGAACGGACAGCCCGAACAGTCCACGGAATGTCATGAATGCCTTCTACTTCCGCCCGCCCTTCCGCGCGGCGCCGGAACGCGAAGAGGCGTTCGTGACCTCGATGCTGGCGACGCGCACCGGCGAAGGGTTCTACCCCGGCGATATGACGGTCTCGGAGCACTGGCCCGGCATTGCGCCGGGGAAGAGCGGCATCAACAACGCATTTTCGCCGAAGTACTGCAACCTG